>DASXUQ010000011.1 GCA_036504735.1 bacterium | reverse complement strand
GGGAAAGGGCTGGGGATAGGGGCCTGCCCCGCTGGGCGTTAGTGTGGCCATGGATCAGCACGCCGGAGCATGCTGGCTAGTGGGTATGAGGGGAAGAAAGGAGCCCCGCATCCTCCTGCCTTAGCCGGGCATGCGAAATCCAAAGACGCATGCCGCGGCGAAGCATAGGTCCGCGGCGACGCTCAGGCTTCATCCCCCGCAGCAGGCGGAAGTCCTTCCCCCACGTTGTGGGGGAAGTTAGATGGGGGTGATTTTCAGCATTTTCCTAAGGTAACGGGGTTCGTTCGGTACAAAATAATTTTTCCGTTAAGACACCCTCTTTGACACCGAAAACAGGCCCAAAAAAAGAGCGAACCTTGCGGCTCGCTCTGTAATTGCTTGAAGTCCTGTGCGCACGGATTTCGGGTAGAAGTGCGCGGATACAGTGCTGTGTCCCCTTAAGGGAGGTGCGGGTGATCCTTGCGGATCGGATATTACTTCATCAACAGCATCTTCTTTTCGGCGGAGAAGCCGTTGACATTCAGGCGATAGAGGTACAGACCTGACGACAAGTGGCTGGCATCGAAGCTGACGATGTGACGGCCTGAAGACAGGTTGCCATTGACCAAGCTGGCGACTTCCTGGCCCATCAGGTTGTACACCTTAAGGCTCACAAAGCCATTGTCCACCAGATCCACTGCAATGCTGGTCGTGGGGTTAAACGGGTTCGGGAAGTTCTGGTGCAGCGCGTACTCGGTGATGATCGCGGCGGACGGCGTCGGGGTGCCGTTGACGGTGGCCAGATCGAAGCTTGAACCGTCGGCGGCAATGGTGCGCAGGGTGTAGGTGTACACCGTGCCGTTGTCCAGGCCGTTCTCGGTCCACTTGTAGGTATGACGGGTTGAGCTGGTGCCCGCGCCTTCTACACGGCCTACCACGCGATTGTCGCGCACGATGTCAAAGCGGGTGTTACCGTTTTCCGAAGCGGTAATCCAGTTCAGCGTGACCGACGCGTCGCCGGCGGTGGCGGTGGGAACACCCACCAGTTCGACAGGCAGAATCACATCAGACACTTCCACCGATTCTCCCGGATAGATACAGAAGTTGACATCGCGGGAAATCGCATCAGGCTCGCCATGACCCGGCCAGTTGGCGGGATTCCAGGTTTCGAAGGCCACGTGGGAATCGCAGAAGGCACAGAGGGCCAGACGCCAGCCGCCATCGGGAATCGCGCTTGCGCCTTCATCCAGCGGGTAGCCGTTGTTTTCCACGATCCAGTTGCCGACGATGTTGTTGCTGCCGTCACGCACCAGAATGATGTCGCCGGGAGTCGAATGCGTGCTGGCATCACGGTCTTCGAGCACCGCGCCGTTGCCGGCATCGGTCAGGTCAAGCAGCGTGCCGGTGACACTGTTGCCGGTGATGTTGATGCTGGTGGAGGTGACGTCCGCCGCGCGCGGCTTGAAGGATCCAATGCCGTAGCTCTTGAGAGCCAGCCAGCCGGACCAGTTGCCGTTGGCATCGAGGGTCACCACGGGCTTGCGGTCATAGTTGGTGGAACTGCTCCAGCCGTAGGTGGCCGTATAGTGATACGGATTGCCCAGCGTGCTGTTGAAGACCTTGACGTAGACCGGGTGATTGGCTTCGGCCAGCCAGTTAGTAATGGTGATGTGCACCGCAAAGGCCATGGCCGTGGACAGGGTGTCCTTGTCCCAGCAGGTGGGTGCGCAGTCGATGGCAATGGTCGGCGGGGTGGTGAACGTAATGGCGTTGGTGAGCACCGGAGCCGTGTAACTGGGCGACGTTGCCTGAAGGATTACACCGGCTTCGATAGTGTTGTACTTGAGGTCATTCCAAAAGGACTCGCCACTGGTGGACAGCTTGGTCAGACCGGAGACCGCGCTGAGGACGCCCGTGCCGGCGTTGACGGCGAGGGTAACAGGCTCATTGAAGTCGGCGTCGATGCCACCGTTGACATCCACAAAGCCCGCGCGCATGGTGAAGGACGTGTCCTTGAAGGCGACAGCCGGCGGCTGAGTTGTGATGGCGAGGCGAGTGGCTACGATATCCACGCGATTGTTCGTGCTGCCGGACGTGACAGCGGCATCGGAGGAATTGAAGCTGGCGCCGGCGGTGTCACAGAGGAAGCTGGTGGGGCTGACGCTGAAGGCGAGAACCTTGTTGTCCGCATTGAACGGCAGATTCGGCTTCAGCCAGACGCTGAGCGCCCATGTCTGCCACGCGCCGCCGTTGGGCAGCGTGAGCAGAGTCGGGCTGCCGCTGAAGGTGATTCCGGCGGCGTTGACCGTGCCGTAGAACGTCGTGGTGCCGTCGGAAAGCTTGGCGCCATTGATATACTGCGTCCAGTTCGTGGCCTGATTGCCCGCTCCCTGACCAATGGTCAGCGACTTGATGACTGTCGGGAGGGTGCCGGTGCCTTCATCATGCATGACAAAGCTGAAGGCGACCTGCGCCTGTGCTTCGGAGGTCAGCAGCGAACTGATGGTCGGCAGAGCGCCCGGGCCGCCAATGCCAATCCGAGCATCGGTCTCATTGCCGGCAGCCGCAAAGTCGGTGATGGATACATTGTCCACATGCAGACGGTCATTGCCCGAGCTGTTTCCGGTGCGGCGAATCCGAAGCCGGATGTTGTCCGCCGAATTGTTCAACGTATAGCTGTAGTGTGCCCACGTGGCGCAGGACGCGATGCGGGTCAAGCCGAGGGAGACATAGGCGCCGCCGTTGACCTGATACGCTACTTCAAATGTATCAGCCGCATTGGCCCATGACTTGTAGTCGAAGGAGAAGACACCAACGCCGCCGTCCTTGCCGAGGCTGTCTGCGCCGACATATTCGAGCTGGGCATAGCGGGTGCCTGTGGAAATATTACGGAAGCGCACCGCTTTGGTCGCCAGATTGCCGCAGGTGCTGCTGCCGACGCTATCGCAGATACAACTGTCCGCGTGGAACCCGTTGTACGTCCAGTTGACGTAGCTTCCGCGCGTGGGGGCAAGATCAAAATTCTCCGAGACGGCGGCCCATGCGGGCGCTGTCACAGTCAGAGCAGCCATCAGAATCAAACACAACAATAGGAGCTTTTTCATGCAATCTCCTTCACAAAGTGGTATAAAAGGATCATCAATTCGCAGGGTGGAATCACACGTCTGTTAAGACCACTAAATATACTAAGCATGACGGAGTCATTCAAGCCGTTTCCCGATTAATCTTGTGTCAAGATGCAGTTAACAGAAGATGTTACTATAACGTGATCAAGCGAATAGCCGCCCCGCAAACCGGGCGCGCAACCCCAGCCGAGAGGCATCAGGGACCTCTGGGAAATCACGCATGGTTGTGTCCTAATTCCGAGCCCATTTCGAGCCGAGCGCAGGTGCTATTTCACCTGTTATAGGCAGGGCAGGCGTGACGCCTGCACCCGGGGCCGCCTTCGGCGGGGGGACAGCGCGGAAGACCGCGCGGTCCCTGCCGCATTGATCCCTACCGGCGGCCTCCGGTCCGGCGGAGCGAGATCTCGCCTTCAGCGGACCGTCAGCCCGGAGGGCAGCACGCACAAGGAATCCGGCACGACGGAGCGTGCCGGCTAGTTTTCGTAGGGGGGAAACAGAAACAGGGCGACCCTTGCGGATCGCCCTGTTTCTGTTTCGATTCTTGAGGAGCGGGCGGATCTCAGATCCGCCCCTCCCACAACCGCCTTAGGCGGTTATTTCATCAGCAGCATCTTCTTCTCGGCCACGAAGCCGTTCACGTTCAGGCGGTACAGGTACACGCCCGAGGACAGGCTGGTCGCATCGAAGCTCACGATGTGACGACCCGAAGACAGATTGCCATTCACCAAGGACGCCACTTCCTGGCCCATCAGGTTGTACACCTTCAGGCTCACGAAACCGTTGTCCACCAGGTCCAGAGCAATGCTCGTCGTCGGGTTGAACGGATTCGGGTAGTTCTGGTGCAAGGCATACTCTGTCACCGCCGCCGAACCGAAGCTCGGGGTCACGCTGGCCGTACGCAGTTCGGTGCGGGCACCGTTGGCATCTACCGCCACGAGGCTGTAGTGATAGAGGGTACCGTTAACCGCGCTGTTGTCAGTCCACGTGTAATGAGAACCCGCGGCGTTATTGGTGGCTGCCACGCGAGCCACAACCTGACCGTCACGAACCAGTTCGAAATGGTCGTTGTCGGATTCGGAAGCGGTCGACCAGCTCATGGAGACACTGTTGTCACCGGCGACGGCCGCAAAGTTGGCCAGTTCGACGGCGAGGATCTGGTCCCAGGTGAAGGTCAGGCAGACCCACTCGACGGCACCGAAGTCACCACCAGCCTGATCGTCAACGTGGCAGATCCACGTGCCGGCGGCATTTTCGCCGTTGAAGGCGGCCAGCGGAGCATCGGGGATAAAGCTGCCTTCAAAGGGGGCAACACCGGCACTGATCGCCGTGGTCGCCTGATCGTCAAAGGTGGTGCAGGTGAAGTTGTCACCGCTGCTGCCGCGGCGGTTGCTCAACACAACGGCCGTACCCAAAGGCGACTCGAGCCAGATATGAAGGTCACCGTCATAGGTATGCGTCAGGGTAATCGAAAGATTGACATCCGTGATGTGATACTCGGCCGGGACGACGATCGGGAAGGAGTTTTCCGACGTGTCATTGATCGGGCCGCCGGTCATGTTGCAGACGCGGCCATCCTGCGGATCGGAAGCATGGCACTGGAAGGGCGGCGGGCAGGCTTCGCCGGCCACGCTGACACAGAAGTCACCGGCAATACTCAGTCCCACAGGCAGATAATAGGTGCCCGCGGCGAGGTGACCGAAATGGATCGTGACCTTGCCATCGGCGCAGGTCGTGTATTCAACGGACGTGTTGTAGATCGTGCCCTCGCAGCAACTGGTCATGAGGACGCTGGCGAGCGACGGGGCGTCGGACGTGCCGCAGTAGGAAACCCGCAGGTCCATGCAGGCATCGGTGGTGAACATATACCACACTTCGGGCATGCCAATCGTCGCGCAGTCATTGGTCGCACCCAGAGTCGTGGCGCAAACGACGTCGCCGTTGACGGTAATGGCCGCCGCATTGGCGCAGTCATTGTTCGGCGGAACGGGATACTGCACACAGGCCGTGGCGATGAGGTTGTAAGCGCCGACGTTGGAGCTGTAGCCGTCGACCACGATGTAATAGGTGTGACCACCGGTCAACTGCAGGCAGCCGATGTAGGAGGATGAACTCTGGCAATGGGTGTAATCATCATCGCTGTAGGCGATGGGGGTGCCGGTGCAATTGTCGGCATACACGTAGAGATAGGTATCGAAGCTGGAACCGCACAGGGAGAACGTCACCTGCTGGTCCGTCGGCGCGGTATAGCTGTACACCACATCCGGAGCGCCGAAGCTGCCCAGATAGTCATAGTTATTGATGAAGCCGACAGTCGTGCCGCTATAAGGAGTATCCAGCAGGAGGGGGAGCGCGACGGCGCAGAACTCGCCGGCGGTCGGAACCGGGCAGGGAGAAGCATCGCAGCTCTCAATGCCGGCAACCCAGGTGCCATTCAACGCGGCGCAGTCCGGCAACGTATTGATCGCGCAACCGGGATGCAGGGGGCCGTTACCCGCATCATAGCAGCAACGTCCGGTGGTGGACTGAGACGGCGGGACAAAGGTGATGGAGCGACCCGCGGCCAGCGACGAACCGGTATTGCACGAATACTGGAGGAAATTGGCGAGTGTGCCGTCTTGCATACCCACCGTGGCGGATCCGTGAGTCCCGCCGAAGTAGTTGTACTGCACCTTGAATTTGCCATCCGGCCACAGGATGACTTCATAGCTGGCAGCGCCTTCGCCGCTATAGCTGCTCACATTGTCCCATTCGGCAACAAAGTAGGGGCCGAAGTTCTTGTACCACATGCCGCCCAAGCCGGAAAGGGAAATGACCTGGTCATCCCAGTAGGGCATAATGACTTTGCCTATTCCGAAGTTCGACGTGGGCAGGCAGGAGTTCGCATAGGATGTGCTGGTGGCACCGAAATCGAGGAAGCCGTTGGTACACATGCTGACGCTGCTGAAGGCACCGTCGTAAATCGGAAAACTGAAACCGATAGCGGGAATGGTGAAGTAGCCGTCATCGGTGGTGCCTGAGGTCAGAGAAGTCACCTGCGTGGCGCTCGGATCGCCAGACAGCTCGATCCAGCCGAACGTGGACGTATCGGGAGCCTGATTGTCGGCATAGCGGTAGCCAAAGCCATCCGGGCCACCATTGGCATCGAGACCGTTGGCGCGGGCTGCCGTTGAGAAGATATACCGATCCATCAACTCCTTGTCGGCCGCAGTGGCTTGACCGGTCTCGAGCCAGCGGGAATAGGCGGCCTTTGCCGCCAACAAGTTTGCGTCCTGGAGGTGATTAGCGGGAGCCTTCGCGCTAACCGGAACCGTGGATTCAACATGACCTGCATAGGCGAGGCAGGCTGCCAACGCCAACAGGATACAAACCGCCAGAAGTTTCTTCATTCTCATCCTCTTATCAAATTTTGTGTCCCATATGGGGCGTAACAAGACCTTAAGAGCAACTTTGCTAAACAGGTTTAATATACTAACCGCATCGCGATACTTCAAGGCAAACAATCGACAACAATCGGAAAGATTAACTATTTTAAGTTCATCTATCACATGGCTTACACCAACTGGATGAGGTATTTAGGGTCAGGAATCCTATACCCGGAGGCGCACAGGCAAGGGCTGAGCCTTTGACGCGGGGCCGCCTGCTCGGCGGCGTAGGGGTTCTGCATGGAGGCCGCGCGGTCCTACGACGTAGGCCCAAAGAGACAGGGCGACCCTCGCGGATCGCCCTGTCTTGTGTTTCGGTTCTTGTTCAGCGGGCGGATCTAAGATCCGCCCCTCCGACAACCGCCTTGGGCGGTTATTTCATCAGCAACATTTTCTTCTCGGCGACGAAGCCGTTGACATTCAGGCGGTACAGGTACACGCCCGAAGACAGGCTGGCCGCATCGAAGCTCACGATGTGACGACCCGAAGACAGATTGCCATTCACCAAGCTGGCGACTTCCTGGCCCATCAGGTTGTACACCTTCAGGCTCACAAAACCGTTGTCCACCAGATCCAGAGCAATGCTCGTCGTCGGGTTGAACGGATTCGGGTAGTTCTGGTGCAAGGCATACTCTGTCACCGTCGCCGCATTGAAGGACGGGGTCACCGATACGTTACCCAGAACCTGACGGTCGCCGCTGGCGCTGATGGCCACGAGGCTGTAATGATAGACCGTGCCGTTGGTCACCGATGCATCGGTGTAGCGGTAGGAGGAA
>DASXUQ010000010.1:300000-514772 GCA_036504735.1 bacterium | reverse complement strand
CCCCAATCCCTTCAACCCCACCACCACGCTATCCTTCACGCTGCCTGCATCCTCCGAGGTCAAGCTGGAGGTCTTCGACGTGTTAGGCCGCAGTGTCTATCAGCAAAACTTGGGACGGCTGACTGCCGGAGAGCATCAGCATCGCTTCGATGCATCGGCTCTGTCTTCCGGCATCTACTTTGCCAAATTGCACACCGCTACCTCATCCCAAATCCGCAAACTGGTGTTGCTGAAATAGGCTGGGTAGCGGCGCGATTCATCGCGCGGTCTTGTCTTCCCGAGGCTCAGCCTCCCGCCTGCACCATTTCTCCCCAAATCTCACATCCCCTCCCTTCCGCAAAATCAACAATTCCGCCATTCCCGGTCTGGATCCAAGACCCCATGTCTGCGAGAATTGCGCATTAGTTCAAATATCCGTTGCTACCCCCTACCCTCCCGGTGTATATTAGGACGAGCGCACAGAACCCCCTTCTGATTCCCCCCCACCCACTCGGCACCACGCTCCCGCGTGGTGCGGGTACGAAATCCAGCACGCGGGAGCGTGCTGGATAGTGGGCGTGGGAGCAGAAAAGCGCCATGCATCCTCCTGCCTTAGCCGGGCATGCGAACTCCCATGACGCATGCCGCGGCGAAGCACAGGTCCGCCGCGACGCTCAAGCTTCATCCCCCGCAGCAGGCTGAAGTCCTTCCCCCACGTTGTGGGGGAAGTTAGATGGGGGTGAATTTCAGCATTTTCCTAAGGTAACGGAGTTCGTTCGGTACAAAAACATTTTCCTGTTAAGAAGCCCCTTTTGCACCCAAGGCAAGGTGAAGTCCAACCAAGTCTCAAGTCTCTGGTCTCGAGTCATCCGTTCTTCATTATATGAAAAAGCCGCCAACCCTTTCGGGGCCGGCGGCTCTTCGCGATCCTGATTTGACCGCAGGAAGTTATCGGTTGTGATTCACCGCCATCGTCGGTTCGGCGGCAGTCACGCGCAGTTTGCTCAGCAGGGTTTGGAATGCGCCCTTGATCGTGGCCGGCGTGCCTTCGGGGACGAAGTGTTCGCGGATGATCTCGGGATTGAACTCGCCGCCGGAGAGCACCATCACACTTTCGATGTGGTTGCGCAGTTGGCGCACGTTCTCCGGCCAGGCCACGTTCATCAGCAATTCCATATAGTGATACGGTACCGCCGGCATTTCGATGCGTTCGCGCGACGACAGTTCCCGCAGCACATTGACCACAAGATCGGGGATGTCCTGGTGCCGCTCGGACAGACTCGGCAGACACAGGGTGGTCTCGGTGAGCCGCGCGAACAGCGGCTGCGAGAACTGGCCCGATTGCATCAGCTTTTCGATCTCGGAACGGTTGCCTGTAGAAATCAGGCGGCTGGTAATGATGCGGGTCTCATAATCGCCGGTGGTGAATCGTCCGAGCTCCAGAACCTTATTCAGTCTCTCCTGAGAGACCGGGTTGAGATCCTCGAGATCGGTGAGCAGCAGCGTGCCATCGGCGGACTCTTCGAACTTTCCGACGGTCCCCGTGCGCTCATCCCCGAAGAGCGTTCGATCCAACACGTTCACGGTCAGCAGATCGCATCTCACCGTCACGATGGGATGGGCGCTGCGCGGGCCTTCCTGATGCATGACCCGGGCCATGAACTTGCGGCCTGTTCCTTCTGCGCCGTCCACAAAGGTGGGCCGGCTGTCAGCAGCCAACCGCTTCGCCGTCGCCACCACCTGGCGCATCGCACTGCTGTTGGCGATGACCGTTTCAAAGGTGTGCCGGATGTCCAGTCGTCTGCTTTCCATGTTTATCTCCTAAATCCGCTTCATTACTCAGTCATCGAGTCTTGACGTAAGTTACTTGTCTTTCCCGCTATGGGCGCGCGAACTCTGGGGGAGGTCCGCTTCACCGTCATCGCTTGCCGACCCGCCCCAAGGAATATCCGTTTGCCAACCTTCTCCGGATCAAAAAAACACCATATGATAACGCGATCAAAGATACCGACGCGGCGGCCAACGTTAGGATTGTGAGATAGGCATTGGGACTCATAGTAGTGCGCGATGGTTTGTGATTTGAACTTCAGTCTCAGAAGCAGTGTGATGATCGCCACAACCGCAATGACGCTGTTGGCCCACTGTGTCATGTTGAGCAGTTCGACGCTCTTTACCCTCGACACGATCTCGACCGCATCAATCAGGTATAGCATTCCGAACAGAAAGAGTAACGTGTCAGCAAATACACCAATCGGTCGATCTGTCCGTAACTTGTGCAGAAAGAATGCCATCAGCATCAGCAGGGATAATATGTTCACCACCAGCGCGGCATGCAGGATGGGATTGTAGAAGGTGTCTGCACTTACGGCGGTGGGCTCAAACCACAACGAGCGGGGCGACCACCAATAGGGCCAAAACAACCAGGCGCATGTGGGCAAAACAACCAGAGATGCCAGCAGGTTGATCGCCCAGCGCTTTTCATCATGAAACACGTACGTGAACAGGATTTTGGCTGCCGCCCACAGAAACAGAGCATGGACCGCGCTGGTCTCATACATATACGCAATGGAAGCCGCCGTAGGGCCATTCCAGTAGGTGATATGATATAACACGGGTGCCGAGACGGCGATCAGGGCAAACAGGATCCAGAATTGAAAGAAAACGCTCCTGAAGTGTTTTTCCTGGCGGTAAGCCAGAAAACTCAGGAGCGACAAAAAACCGAACTGGACGATGTTCAGGACGAAGCCAAGGTTCGAATCAAGTATGGGCAACGGCAAAAAGAGCAGGGTATAGCCGAGCAAACCGGCAATCCCTGCCGCATACAAAACAAAAAGAACCACCAGCACCTCCACGGTGACGTGGCTGGTGCTGCGGTCCTATTTGCCAGAAACGAAAAGTTTCCTGGATCTTACTTCGAGGGCGGAGGCGGCGGAGGCGGCGGGAGAACCGGAAGGATACCCGTCGTCTGATCACCATTTCCTACCTTCGACGGTGGGGGCGGCGGAGGAGGCGGGAGCACCGGCAAAATCCCCGTCGTCTGATCACCATTACCGATTTTGCTCGGCGGAGGTGGAGGAGGCGGAGGGAGAACCGGCAAAATGCCCGACACCGGTCGCACGACACCGGGAGTACCGGCACCAGCTACGCTCGGAACGAACGCAAAACACGTGCCCGCCATGCTGGTTGCAAAAGCAAACAGAACAACCAAAGCTAAAAGTTTCTTCATCGTGGACCTCCGGAATGTGCACATAGTCAAAGACCCGAAATCGAAACGCCACTTACGAATCCGCAGACAATATAACACGCCACCGATAAAAAAGTCAAGCAATTTCTACTAATGCTTTAAGAATTCTTAAAGTTATCCACATATCCACGGCGAGACCCGGTACGTTCATTGAAGACACGTTTATCCAAAAGGAAACTCACGGAAGGTTATCTGGGTAAGAGTAATAAAGTTATAGTCGAAAGCTCGAGCCGCTGGTCCACTCCCACTCTTCCGTTGAAATGTCCAGCCAATTTGGCTATATTCTGTATTGGCGAAATGGCGACGGAGACTTTGAATTGGCCCCATCGTTTAACCAGTATTCTTGGCATCAGTCTAAGGAAAACGCCCCGCGAAGCGCCGGGGACTTGAGATAACACACGCATGATCAATAATTTAGATAGCATTCTCGAGAAGCACCGCCGACTGAACGACGAACTGGCTAAACCGGAGATTTCTCTTGATCCGGCGGCATCTATGCCTCTATTAAAGGAGATCAAGGACCTCACGCCTCTCGTCGAGCGCATCGAGCACTTCCACATGCTCAGCGACCAGCTTGAGCAGGCCAAGCAAATGGTGGAAGTGTCCGAGTCTGAGCTGAGAGATTTGGCGCAGGAAGAAATCACACGCTTGAATCAGGAACTGCATGGCATTTCCGAGGAAATAAAGACTCTGCTGCTGCCCAAGGATGAGGCGGACGAACTCAACGCAATCCTCGAAATCCGAGCGGGGACGGGCGGTGAAGAGGCGGCTCTGTTTGCCGCTGATCTTTACCGGATGTACATGAAGTTCGCTGAACTAAGGCGTTGGAAGTGGGAGCCCGTTTCTTTGTCCGAAGCCGAAGCAGGCGGAATCAAGGAAGTGATTGTGGAAGTGCGGGGGCATGCGGTCTATGGCACCCTGAAGTGGGAGAGCGGGACACACCGCGTACAGCGCGTTCCCGCAACCGAATCACAAGGGAGAGTCCATACTTCAGCGGCGACGGTGGCCGTACTTCCCGAGGCCGAAGAGAAGGACGTACATCTTCGCCCCGAGGATCTGAAGATTGACACCTACCGGGCATCCGGCGCAGGCGGACAGCATGTCAACCGTACCGAGTCGGCCATTCGGATCACCCATTTGCCCACGGGCCTGGTGGTCGCGATTCAGGACGAGCGCTCGCAGCTCAAGAACAAGGCGAAGGCGATGAAACTGCTTGCCTCGCGTCTGCTGGCCAAGACCCGCGAAGAGGAAGCATCCAAAATTTCCGCCAACCGCAAGAGCCAGGTGGGCTCGGGCGACCGTTCGGAGAAGATCCGCACCTACAATTTCCCCCAGAACCGGATAACGGATCACCGCATCGACCTGACGCTCTACAAGCTGGACAAGGTGATGGAAGGGGATTTGAACGAGATCATCGAAGGGCTAAGGATCGATGATCGAACGCGGAAACTGGAGCAGGGAGCCGAGGCCGCGGCAAAATGAGCGATCAGGTTTGGACGCTCATGGAGATTTTGAAAACCGCGCACCGCTATCTTGAGGAGAAAGGCATCGAGAGCCCGCGGCGTAACGCCGAGGCGATGCTGGGCAAGGTCATGGGGCTGGCGCGGATTGATTTGTATTTGCAGTTCGACCGGCCGCTTTCTGCCGAACAGGTGGCCGCCTTCCGCGACCTGATGCGCCGCCGGGCGCGCCGCGAACCGTTGCAGCTCATTTTGGGCGCGGTGGAATTTTGCGGCGTGACATTGGACGTCTTCCCCGGTCTGCTGATTCCCCGTCAGGAAACAGAGGAACTTGCCGATTGGGTGGCGAGTGAAATTTCGAAGCTTCCGGCTGGGACTCCCCTGCGGATGTTGGATATCGGATCAGGCACCGGATGTCTGTCCGTAGCCATCGCCGCCCGCGTGCCGACCCTGACCGTCGACGCGGTAGATATCGATTTTGAGGCCGTGCGCTGTACAAGTCGCAATGCCGAGGCCAACGGAGTCGGCGAGCGAGTGCAGGGAATTCTGGCCGATGTTTTTTCGGAACGGTTTATCACGCTGCTTTCGCCGCCGTACGACGTGATGGTGTCCAACCCGCCGTACATTTCCGAAAGCGAATTCGCCGGGTTGGACCCTGAAGTGCGCGACCACGAGGCCAAACACGCGTTGGTCGCGGCGGATAACGGGCTGGCATTCTATCGAAAAATTGCCGGACTCCTCCCTACCCTGCTCCGTCCAGACGGACTGCTGGCCGTGGAAATCGGCTCGACGCAAGGACGCGCCGTGGCGGAGATCCTTCAACCTGCCTTGACTTCTGTTTCCGTTCGACAGGACATCGCGGGGTTGCCGCGTATCGTAACGGGCAGACTTTCGCTGGAGCAATCATCAACCATCCTTATGCCATAACGAGCCGCCCCGCGGCTCTGAACCTGCTTTCTCTTCCCGTGCGGACCGCGGCCTTTGCGGCCCGGCCAGACGGAGGCCCCTATGGTTAATACAGTCGAGGACCGTACGTTGCCGTCCGCGATGATAGACGGAAGCGCCGCCGAATTTGACGTCCGTGCCGTACGCGGCCTCAGCGAGCAAGAGGCGGCGCGCCGGCTTGTGGAAGAAGGGTATAATGAGTTGCCTTCCTCCAAGCGCCGCAGCATCTTTGCCATTGCGTGGGATGTCGTGCGCGAACCCATGTTCCTGCTGCTGGTCGCATGCGGAACAATCTATTTGCTGCTGGGGGACTTGGAAGAAGCCCTCATGCTGCTCGGCTTCGTCTTTGTGGTGATGGGCATCACGCTTTATCAGGAGCGCAAGACGGAGCGCGCCCTTGAAGCGCTGCGCGATCTGTCCAGTCCGCGCGCGCTGGTCATCCGGGATGGAGAAGAGCGGCGCATCGCGGGACGAGAGGTTGTGCGCGGGGACATGCTGGTTTTGAGGGAAGGGGACCGCGTTCCGGCGGACGCGCTGCTGGTCTGGTGCAGCAACCTTGCCGCGGATGAATCCCTGCTGACGGGAGAATCCGTTCCCGTACGCAAAGCGGCCGCCGAACAGGACGCCCCCCTGAGTCGCCCCGGCGGTGACGATCTGCCTTTTGTTTACTCCAGCACCCTGATCGTACAGGGACGCGGCGTGGCCGATGTGAAGTCGACGGGGCCGCGCACCGAGATCGGCAAGATCGGCAAGGCCTTGCAGTCGGTAGGTGAAGAACAGACCTATCTGCACACGGAAACCGGACGGCTTGTCCGGAATCTGACGATCCTCGGACTAACCCTGTGCGTGCTCGTGGTCGTTGTGTATGGCTTGACGCGCGCCGACTGGCTGACGGGTCTCCTGGCAGGCATCACCCTGGCAATGGCGACACTGCCCGAAGAAATTCCCGTCGTGCTCACGATTTTTCTGGCGCTCGGGGCTTGGCGCATATCGCAGAAGCAGGTGCTCACGCGGCGGGTGCCGGCCATTGAGACGCTGGGTTCGGCCACGGTTCTGTGTGTGGACAAGACGGGAACGCTCACACTGAACCGCATGTCTGTGGCCGAAATCTTTGCGAATGGGCAATTCCACGATGTCGGGTCGCCGCAAGGATTGACGGAACCGCTCCCCGAAGCCTTTCACATGCTGGTCGAGTTTGGAGTGCTGGCAAGCCAGACCGATCCGTTTGATCCGATGGATAAGGCGATTCGACAACTGGGACTGCAGCATCTGGCGGAAACAGAGCATCTCCACGATGACTGGACGCTTGTGCGCGAGTACCCCCTGTCCAAGAGCTTGCTGGCTCTGTCGCACGTCTGGCGGTCGCCGGACGGTGAGGATTATGTGATAGCGGCCAAGGGTGCGCCGGAGGCGATTGCCGACCTTTGCCATTTTGACGAGGCGCAACTCCGTGATCTGTCGGTGTCCGTGCGGACCATGGCCGATAACGGATTGCGAGTGCTGGGTGTGGCCATGGCGCGGTTCCGGTCGGATACGCTGCCCGGGCAACAGCACGATTTCGAGTTCAAATTTCTGGGTCTTGCCGGACTGGCGGATCCGGTCCGTCCCACCGTGCCCGCCGCGATACGGGAGTGCTACAGTGCGGGAATTCGAGTGGTGATGATCACCGGCGACTACGCCGGCACGGCGCAGAACATTGCCCGGCAAATCGGACTCGAGCACACAGACCTGTTCATTAACGGACCCGAATTGGATTTGATGGACGAAGCGGTGTTGCAGCAGCGGATTTGCGACGTTAACATTTTCGCGCGGGTCGTGCCGGAGCAGAAGCTGCGCATTGTCAATGCCCTCAAGGCTACGGGCGAGATTGTCGCCATGACGGGAGACGGCGTGAACGATGCGCCGGCGCTGAAGTCCGCGCATATCGGGATCGCGATGGGAGGACGCGGAACGGATGTCGCACGCGAGTCGGCGGCACTGGTGCTGCTCGACGATGATTTTTCCTCCATTGTTCAGGCGGTAAAGCTTGGCCGGCGGATTTTCGACAACATCAAAAAATCGATCATCTACATTTTCGCGGTGCACGTGCCGATTGCCGGAATGTCGCTCATTCCGGTCATTTTGAAGTGGCCCCTCGCGCTGCTGCCGGTGCATATTGTCTTTCTGGAACTCATCATCGACCCGGCGTGCAGCATTGTTTTTGAAGCAGAGCCGGAGGAAGCGGACGTTATGCAGCGTCCCCCCCGCCGGGCCAAGGAGCCGCTGTTCAGCCGTCAGTCATTGATTGTTGCCTTGCTTCAAGGTGCGAGCGTCCTGCTGATTGTACTGGCGATTTACGGGATCGCCTTGGCGAGTGGACAGGGAGACTTGCACGCACGCGGCATGGCGTTCATGACCATGATCATTGCGAATCTGGGCCTGATTCTGACCAACCGCTCGCGGACGCGCACGATCTGGAGCACACTGCGCACACCGAACACCGCCCTGTGGTGGATACTCGGTGGCGCCGCCACGTTCCTGTTTGCGGTGCTTTCGGTTCCCTTTCTGCGGAACATGTTCCATTTTGACGCGCTGCATTTCGAGGACATTCTTCTCTGCCTGTTCGCCGGCGTAGTCACCGTACTCTGGTTTGAAACTCTGAAGTGGTTCAATCAGCGGCGGGCACGCGCGGCAACACATTCATCGTGAGATGATTTGCCTGTGACGGCCCGTATAACGAACAGGACCTGACCGCGTGTCTCCAAACGCTCTCCTTCATGAAGCCAGCCCCTATCTGCGGCAGCACGCCCAGAATCCGGTGAACTGGCTGCCGTGGGGTGATGCGGCCTTTGAGCAGGCAGCGAGGGAGAATCGTCCGGTCTTCCTGTCTATCGGCTATGCGGCCTGCCACTGGTGTCATGTGATGGCGCACGAGTCCTTTCAGGATGCGGATATTGCCCGCGCCCTTAATGAGAACTTTGTGTGCATTAAGGTGGACCGGGAAGAGCGGCCCGACGTGGACCACTACTACATGCAGGCGGTGCAAGGCCTGACCGGACAGGGCGGCTGGCCCCTCTCTGGCTTTCTGACGCCGGACAAGAAGCTGTTCTTCGGCGGGACCTATTGGCCGCCGCGGGCGAAATGGGGCAAGCCCGGGTTTCAGGACGTGATCGAAGCGGTGGCCCAATCGTGGAGGGACCGGCCCGGTGATCTGATGGCCGGCGCAAATGAACTGCACGCGGCGCTGGGCGATCTGTCGGTGATCCACAGTACGGGTGAGCCACTTTCAGCGGATCTGTTAGAGAAGGCCGTGCGTGACGCCGAAGCAACCTTCGACCCCGTGCATGGCGGATTCGGTCCGGCTCCGAAATTTCCCCATGCTTTGCAGCTTTCGCTGTTGCTGCGAATCGCTGCACAGGCGGGGCATAAGCGGGCGCGGGAGATGGTGATGCATACGCTGCGGCAGATGGCGCGCGGCGGGATCTATGACCAGATCGGCGGCGGCTTCCACCGCTACTCGACGGACGGGCACTGGCTGGTGCCGCATTTCGAGAAGATGCTCTATGACAATGCGCTGCTTTCACCGGTGTATTTAAATGCCGGGGTTCTGACCGGCGACGCGGAACTCTTCCGTATCGGCAGGGAGACTCTGGATTGGGCGCTGCGGGAGATGACGGTGGAACGGGGCGGATTCGCCTCATCCCTCGACGCGGATTCGGAAGGCGAAGAGGGCGCGTTCTATGTGTGGACTCCGTCGGAAGTCGAAGGAGTTTTGGGCGCGGAGCGGGGACGCCGCTTCTGCCGCATCTATGATATTGCCGCGCCGGGAAATTTCGAGCGTGAGCGGTCGATCCCCAATCTGACACGACCGGTGGCCGATTGGGCGGATGACTTTGAGATACCCGCAGCGCAGTTGGAAGGCGAGATCGCCGAGGACCGCCAGGTATTGCAGCATGCGCGCAACCTGCGGGTGCGTCCGGAGCGGGACGACAAGGTGCTGACCGACTGGAACGGGTTGATGATCACGGCCCTTGTCCGTGGGTTTGCCGTGCTGAATGAGACGCGGTACCTCGACGCGGCGCAGACCACAGCCGACCGGTTGCTCGGCGCTTTCGAAAACCGGCAGACGCTGGCGCATTCGCAGCTTGAGGACCGGTCCAAAGAAATTTCGTTGCTGCTGGATTATGCGACTCTGGCTGCAGGCCTGCTGGATTTGTATCTTGCGACAGGCACGGAGCGGTGGTTCGACGGCGCAGTGGCGCTTGCGAGCCGGCTCGACGAGCTGTTTGCAAATCCGCAGGGGCCGTATGTCATGAGCGCTCAGGGTGTTGCCGGAGATCCGTTTCCTGATCCTTATGACAATGTGCTTCCGGCAGGCTCCTCTGTTGCGGGAACACTGGCAGCGCGTCTGTACTACCTGACAGGAAACAATGTTTACATGCAGCGTGCTGTAGCGCAGACGCAGCCCCTGGCGGCGTTGATGCGGGCCACGCCGGCAGCCTTTTCTGCCGCGCTGGTGACGGCAAGCCTGCTGCAATCTCCTCCGGCTCAGCTTGTGCTGGTGGGTGATCACCAACGGGAGTTGTGGAGAGCGGCACAGAGCGTGTTTGTTCCCACGCTGGACTGTCTGTGGCTGAATGAAAGCGACCGGCAGCCCAAAGACTTGAGCGCACTACTGGAAGGCAAAGTGACGCCGGGCGGCAAACCTACGGCCTATCTTTGCCGTCACTTCAGTTGCAGCTTGCCGGTGCATTCGGGCGGCGAATTGAAGGCGCAACTGGTGGACATTCAGCAATCAAAGACGGCGCTTTGAGGGGAGCAGATTTATGGCGGCAATCGTTCGGACTGTGTTTGACCGGCTGGCTGGATTCCGGTCTGCGATCCCGTATCTGACTGCATATGCGGTGATCAGCGCCCTCTGCATGCTGGTGTATCTGGAAACACAGCAGTCGTTGCGATTCAATGCCAATGATCCGCAGATTCAGATGGCGGAGGATGCAGCGGCGGCAATGGCAGATGGGCGACTTCCGGCGCTGGGATCAGAACAGATAGAAATCTCCCAAAGTCTTTCGCCGTACACCATCGTCTTCGACAACAACGGCCATGTGGTCACATCCAACGCCGTGTTGGACGGCCGAACTCCGTCGCTTCCGCCCGGAGTATTCGAGTGGGTGAAGCTCCACGGTGAGGACCGGATTACCTGGCAGCCGCGAGCGGGCGTCCGCAGCGCACTGGTGGTGA
The DNA here is from genome assembly GCA_036504735.1 of bacterium. NCBI lineage: Bacteria > bacterium. Next base: position 503,924 of record DASXUQ010000010.1, on the reverse strand, counting down.
CGGCGGGGCACGGCCCGAATGGCGGTTTTGTTGCGGCAGGCCGCTCGATGCGCGAAGTGGAGCAACGCATTGCTTATGCAGGGCAGGCGGCGGCGGCCGTGTGGATTCTGCTGCTCATCGGCTCGACCTTAGCAATCCTTTTTTATCGCCGGCTTGGGCGATCCATCACATCACCGGCAGACGGACACTTGCGCCCGAGCCGCTAAACAGGTTTATGCACCAACCCCATCCCTTTCATGTTCTGCTGAACGACGCGTCCGGCACACAGGCGCGTCACGGACGTCTCGAGACCGGGCATGGCCTGATCCACACACCCTGTTTTTTCCCCGTGGGGACGGTGGGGACGGTCAAGACGCTGACGCCCGACGAACTGGAAGGCGCCGGTGCGCAGGCGATTCTGGCAAACAGCTATCACCTGTATCTGCGGCCCGGCCTGGATATTTTGAAAAGCGCCGGCGGGCTGCACCGCTTCATGAAGTGGATGCATCCGATTTTGACCGACTCCGGCGGCTATCAGGTGTTTTCGCTGGCAGAGCTGAAGAAGGTGCGGGAAAACGGTGTGGAGTTTCAATCGCACATCGACGGCAGTTACCACACGTTCACGCCGGCAAAGGTGATTGAAATTCAGCGCGCCATCGGCAGCGACATGACGATGGCACTTGACTTGTGCGCGCCGTACCCGTGCTCGCACGGGCAGGCGAAGGAATGGCATGAAATTACCGCACGCTGGGCGGCGTCGGCGAAGACAGCAGATGCGGAGATGCCGGTGCTGTACGGTCACCGGCAGAATCTCTGGGCGATCATGCAGGGGTCCGTATTCGAAGACCTGCGGCGGGAGTCCGCGGCGGCGCTGGTGGACATGGACTTTCCGGGCTATGCGATCGGCGGTCTGGCCGTGGGCGAGCCCAAATCGATTTTTCGCGATATGGTCGCGCTGTCCGCGCCACTGCTGCCTGCTGCAAAGCCGCGCTATCTGATGGGCGTGGGATTCCCCGAAGACCTCTTGTACTGCATCGCGCAGGGAATCGATTTTTTCGATTGCGTCCTGCCCACGCGCAATGGGCGCAACGGCACCGCGTTCACATGGAACGGAAAACTGATCGTCAAAGCCGCGCGGGAGAAAGAACACTTTATCCCGATCGATGAGTCCTGCGATTGTTATACATGCCGCACCTTTGACCGCGCCTACATCCGTCACCTGTTTGTGGCGGAGGAACTGCTGGCGTTGCGGCTGGTCTCTTTGCACAATGTTCACTTCTATCAGTCGCTGATGCGCGCCGCACGCGAGCACATTCAGGCGGGGGATTATGGTCCCTGGATGGAAGCGACTCTTGCCAACTTTCAAACGGTTGAACCCTCAAACTTGGAGTTACAATGATGAAGTTCAGTCCCGCACTTCTTTTGGTTTCCAGCGCATACGCCCAGGCTCCCGCCGGCGCTCCGCCTGCAGGCGGTTTCAGCCTGCTCGGCATGATGCCGTTGCTGCTGATTGTGGTGGTCATGTATTTTCTTATGATCCGCCCGCAGCAGAAGAAGCAGAAGGCGCACCAGGCGATGATCGCCGCTGTGAAACCGGGAGACGAAGTGGTGACGGCCGGCGGCATGTATGGCACGGTAGCCGGCGTTGACGATAAGAATAATACGGTGTATCTGAAAGTCTCGAACGACGTAAAAATCCGCATCGAGCGTTTCTCGATAGCCCGCGTCGTGACCGACGAGCCGAACAGCGGCTCGAAGTGACGCGGCTGATGGCGGGGTTTTGGTCTCAGCAATAGGACATGACTATGGGTAAGGAACCGAAGGTGCTCGAAATCATCAAGTATGGCCACCCGACGCTGCGCGTCAAATGCGAGCGCGTCACCGAGTTCAATGAGGAACTGCGGGAGCTGGCGGACTCCATGTTTTTGACTATGGCTGAGAATGAAGGCGTCGGTTTGGCTGCTTCGCAGGTGAACAGGCGGATTCAGATGCTGGTGGTGGGTGTCCCGATCAAGGATTCGGATGAAATGCTTCACCTCGCCATTGTCAACCCGGAGATTGTGGAAGGCCGCAGCTCTTGGGACTATGAGGAAGGCTGCCTGTCCATTCCGGATATTCGCGAGAATGTGACTCGACCGGAAATCATCAAGCTGAACTATCAGGATCTCGAAGGCAAGCCGCACACGCTGGAAACCGGCGGAATGCTGGCGCGAGTACTGCAGCATGAGATCGATCATCTGAACGGCATTCTGTTTGTGGACCGTCTGTCGCCGATCCGCCGCGCGCTGCTGAAGAACCGGCTGAAAGACCTGGCTCGCGAAACATCCAAAGCCCTATCCTGAGCATAAGGAGCGAAGGTGCGCATTGTCTTTTGCGGTAATCCGGAATTTGCCCTGCCCACCCTGAACGCGCTTCTGGAAAGCCCGCACGAGGTGCTGGCGGTGGTGTGCAGCCCTGACAAGCCGAGAGGACGTGGCCGGAAGGTTCAGCCGCTTCCAGTTAAGGAGCGCGCGCTGGAAGCCGGATTGCCCGTGCTGCAGCCTGCATCGCTCAAAGATCCGGAGTTTCTGGAGCAAATTCGCGCGATGAATCCGGACTGCTTTGTTGTGATCGCCTTCCGGATTCTGCCACGGGAGATGTTTGCATTGCCGCGACTCGGATCGTTCAACGTCCATCCTTCCCTTCTGCCCCGTGGACGGGGACCGGCGCCGATCCGCTGGACGTTGCTGCGCGGCGAGCAGGAAACGGGCGTCACCATTATTCATCTTTCGGAGACGATTGATGGCGGCGACATTCTGCGGCAGGAACGAACGGACGTCTTGCCCAGTGAAAACTACGGCACACTGCACGACAGGCTGGCGCGGTTCGGAGCGAAGTTGCTGGTTGAAGTTCTGGATGCGTATGCGCGAAACGAACCGCCAAAGCCGCTGGTGCAGGACGAATCGCTGGTGACGAAGGCTCCGAAGCTGTTCGGCAAGGATTTCGAACTGGATTGGAAACTGACCGCAGAAGAGATTCTGAATCGCGTGCGCGCTTTCAGCCCTGATCCGGGAGCGATGACGCTGTGGAACGGCACGCGCTTCAAGATTCTGGATGCGGAAGTCGCAGAGCAGGATGGTTTGGACGGTGGACGGCTCATCAAACCCGATGAAAAGCGTCTGTTGGTTGGAACCGGGCATGGAACGCTGAAGTTAAATAGTGTTCAACCCGAGGGAAAGCGGGCGATGACCGTCGCGGAGTTTTTGCGCGGACGCCCCACCCTTCCCCTAAAGCTGGGCGAGTGAAGAATCGAGGATAGTCTATTATGTTTCCCTTTTTCTTTGACCCGACGTGGGCGCTCATTCTGCCGGCGCTGGCACTGGCAATCTGGGCACAGTTCAAGGTCAAGCGCACGTACGAAAAGTATAGTCAGGTTGCCAGCCGTTCGGGAATGACCGGTGCGCAGGTGGCACGGCGCATTCTCGATTCGCAAGGCCTGAACAACGTCCAGGTGGAATCGGTGGCGGGCGCGCTCACGGACCATTATGACCCGCGAGACAAGACCGTGCACCTTTCCGAACCCGTGTACGCGTCTAACAGTCTGGCCGCCTTGGCGGTGGCCGCGCATGAGACAGGACACGCTGTGCAAGATCAGATCGGTTATGCGCCGATGAACCTGCGGGCGAAACTGGTTCCTGTGGCGGGGTTCGGTTCCGCGCTGGCGTTTCCGCTGTTTTTGATAGGCTTCATGTTCGGCAAAGGCAGCCTGGCGTGGATGATGGATTTGGGCATTATTCTGTTTGCCGGTGCGGTGTTGTTCCATCTGGTGACGCTGCCAGTGGAATTCGATGCTTCACGGCGCGCCATGGCGATTCTGGCCAACGGCGGCTATCTGGCGCCGGATGAAGTCTTTGAGGCAAAGAAAGTGTTAAAAGCGGCAGCATGGACCTACGTGGCAGCAGCCTCGATGTCTGTGCTGCAGCTTGTTCGGTTGCTGATACTGCGTCAGTCGCGAGACTAATCGGCAGATCACTCCAATGCAAAAGGGCGCACCGTGTGGTGCGCCCTTTGCGTATTCCATGCCTTCGCGCCTATGCTGCGGGAAGACTGACCGTAAACCGTGCGCCCTGTGATTGGGCGGACTCGACCGCAATCGTGCCCTGATGCATCTCAATGATATTTTTGGTCAGATAGAGTCCAAGGCCCGTGCCCGTGCCCGAGACGCGGAACGTGAAGAACGGCTCGAAAATCTGCGCGACGTGCTCGGGAGCGATACCGACACCGCTGTCCTGCACATTCAATTCCACGCGGTCATCCTTCGCGGCGGAGGTGATCGTCAGATCGCCGCCGTTGGGCATGGCTTCGATGGCATTCAGCGTCAGATTCAGAATCACCTGCTGCAACTCCTGAGCGGACCCGGCGACCGAGGGCAAGTCTTGTGCAAGTTCCAGATGGACTTGCACATTGTGTTCCCGAATCTGCTGCTGCAGAAGCGCGATGACCTTCTGCACAAGGCTGTTCAGGCTCACGGGCATGCGAGCGGCGGGAGCGGTGCGGTTCAGGTCCAGCATGCTGCCCACGATGTGGCGCAGGCGCTCTACACTCTCCTGAATCAATTCGAGATTTTCGGCAGGATCTTCATTCGTGGCGATCTTTTGTTCCACCGTCTTCAACTGGGAGAGCATCGCCTGAAGCGGATTCTTGATTTCGTGGGCGACACCCGCAGCAATCTTTCCGGTGGTCGCCAGCCGCTCGGACGTCACCAATTGCTGCAAGAGAGCGCGGTTCTCGGTGATGTCCCGCGCCACGCCCTGCGAGCCTTTGCGAATTTCTCCCTGCCGGATCACGGAACGATGAATCATCAGCGTGCGCTTGTCGCCTTCCCGCGTCAGCACCTCAACGTAATGCACCGGCTGGTCGCTGTCGGCGGATGTCAGCTCCTCGATAGCGCGGCGGTTGATGGGGTTTTCGGTAACAAGGTCTTCAAGGAGGCGGCGCAGAGTGCGGCCAATGTAGTTATCGCGCACATAGCCGAGAACGCGGGTGAACGAATCGTTCAGAAACGTCAGGCGATCCTGTTCATCCGCGAGATAGACGATGTCGGTAGACGCATTCACAAGCTGGTTGAAGCGTTCAGCCGTGGTTTGCAGGTCCGCCGCGGCTTTCGCCGCATGGGTCTCCGCTTCGTCTGTACGGCGGGCCAGAGTCAGGCGAAGCTGATTGGCTGCCAGTTGCTGGGCGGCGTGCGCAAGCAGTGTTTCTACCATCCGCACGAGATCCAACGACGGGCGTTCGCTTCCTGCGGCAGATTCCACGGTTAAATAGCCCAGGAGCGCGCCATCCTGCCGGAAGAGCGGAACAAACGTAACGTCCATCCGTTCGGAGCGGCGCGGTGCATAGATCGCGGATCCGACGCGCTCCTCCACCCGATCAAATTCCACCGGACGCAGGGGCTGTCCTTCCAGCGCCTGCATGGCGTTGCGCTGCGCGTCCGTCAACTCCGCCTGCCACATTCCCGCGTGCCGCACGATAAACTTCTCATCCGAAATGACCATCGCGGCGCGTTCAAAAGCGCCGGCATCCACCAGCGCCCGGCAGATGTATTCCAGCACCGCATCCGCGGTCTCGAGTTTGGCAATCTGCGGAGCGGCAAAATAGAGATGCGACATGATGTCGCGGAGGCGCACGCCCTCCCCCTGTTCCGCAAGCCTCTCCGCCAGCGCCTGATTGGATTCTTCGAGGCGGTGGGCATACTCGCGGTTACGAATCTCAAGTTCCTTGTGCTGCGCGGCGCGTCGAACCAGAACCGCGATCTCCTTCAGAGACGAAAACGGTTTCTGGACAAAGGAGAATGCCTGATCGGCAAAGCCGGCGATCACATCATCCAGATCGGCCTGACCCGACATAAGAATCTTGGCCATATCGGGAAAGCGCCGATTGAGTTCCTTCTGCAGATCATGGCCGTTTGCGCCGGGCATCTGGACATCAAGCAGCGCCACATGAACCTGCTCCAGCCGCGGAAGCGCGAGCGCGTCTTCCGCATTCGCTGCCGTGAATACACGCATTCCTGTCTGCTCGAAGAATGCCTTCAAGAGTTCAAGAATATATTCGTCGTCATCAACGACAAGGACTGTGAGTACAGGTTCGGTAATTCGGTTCACGATTCCAGTTGTTTCAGAATTATGTCTGCGGCCGGTTTGATGGCCGCGGCGGGTACGTCGAGATGAGTGACAAGACGAAATCTGGTCTGGCTTTCCGGGAAGAACAGCACGCCCTTTTCCGCGCACGCCTTCGCCAGTTCGGGCGCCGAGACGTTGCCCTCAAGCAGTGTGACCATCATAATGTTGGTCTGCACCGGCAAATCGATTTTGACCTTGCCGCTCTCCAACAGGATCTTTGTCAGCAGAGCGGCATTGGCGTGATCTTCCGCAAGACGCGCGCGATGATGGTCGAGCGCATACAACGCCGCTGCGGCGAGGATGCCCATTTGACGCATGCCGCCACCGAATAGTTTCCGGAAACGATGGGCGCGTTTGATAAATTCTTTTGATCCTGCAACCGCACTTCCTACTGGAGCGCCGAGTCCTTTGGAGAAGCAGCAGGACACGGTATCGGCGCAGGCCGCGATGTCAGATTCGCTACGCCCGCAAGCCACAGCGGCATTCCAGATGCGAGCGCCGTCCAGATGTACTACGAGGTGATGCTTCTTCGCCGCCTCGCGGATACGCATCAATTCGGACGTATCATACACTGCGCCACCGGCGCGATTGTGAGTATTCTCCACCGCGACCATAGTGGTTTGCGGATAGTGCGAGGCTCCGCCTCGAACAGCGGCAGCGACCTGTTCCGCAGTAATCTGTCCGCGCACTCCCGGCAGAGGCCGAAGCTGTACGCCGGCAAGCATGGACGGCGCGCCGCCTTCATAATTGAAGATATGCGCATTTTCGTCGAGCAGCACTTCATCGCCGGGGCGAGTCTGCGCGGCGATGCAGACTTGATTTCCCATGGTGCCACTGGGAACAAACAGCGCGGCTTCTTTTCCAAGAATCCCGGCCACACGTTCCTGCAGCCGGTTAGCGGTCGGATCTTCGCCGAATACATCGTCGCCCACCACCGCATCCGCCATAGCTTTACGCATAGCGGGGGTTGGGCGGGTGACCGTATCGCTGCGCAGATCAATTGGGAACAACTCGCTCATTGTAATTCTCCGGTTCACTACTGAAGGCAAAAGCCACGCCGCGCAAAACAGGATCGCAACGGTGTGTAAAACAGAAGAGAAACAGGGACGGAACGCAAATGGTTCAGTCCCTGTGTCAGAGAAATGCAACGTGGCGTGGAAGTCTGTCAACGCGTTAGCGGCAGATTTCGCGGGCAAGTGCACCAGTTGGAGTGTCACCAATTGGAGCCTTTAAGATAAGAAAACTTCGTGCCACTTGCAATTTCACACGCTCATGAGCGAGATGACCTCGCTCACGAGTTTATCGATTCCTTGCGCGACGTCGGCAATGCGCGCGTCGTACATGTACGCGGGCGTACTCACGATTCTATTCTCGCGATCTACAACCACTTCCGTTACCGGACACATGACATGTTTCGCGCCGAATTTCTCGACGCTCGCGGATGCCGGTGAAGGCGCGCCGACCGTAAGTTTAACGGACAGTTCCTTGCCTTTGAAGGCTCTCGCAAAAACGAGAGGCGAGATGCAAAGAAGACCGACAGGTTTCTTTGCTGCGATAACTTTCCATAGGAAGGATTCTATAGCCGGGTCAATTGTACATTCATCACCTTTGACCGCCCAATCGCAATAGTTTTTTGCAGCGCCGAAACCGCCGGGAAAAATTACGGCATCAAGTTTTTCAACCCAACTGCCGTCAAGCGGCTTTATGTTGCCGCGCGCGATGCGCGCCGATTCCACGAGCACATTGCGCGTCTCATTCATCGCACCATCCGTCACATGGTTGACAACATGATATTGCGGAATATCCGGCGCGAGACACTGGTACGAAATTCCGGCGCGGTCGAGTGCAAGGAGGGTAAGCACGGACTCGTGAACTTCCGCGCCATCTAAAAAGCCGCAACCGGCGAGAACGACACCAACAGTTTTCATAAGGAAATCTAAAAGTCTGAAATTCTCAAAATTTGAATGAACATATTCCCGACGCTTCGGCTCGCATGCGGCTGAGAGTGCAGCCCCCTATCCCCCAACCCCTTTCCCCATGAAATGGAGAAAGGGGCGGAGGAAAGAGCGGTGGATCTTACAGTTTGGTCTCGGCGACGGTGGCGCGAACCTTGTCGGCGGACGCTTTGAACATGCCCATTTCGTCGTTGGTCAGCGGCATTTCGAGAATCTTCTCGACGCCGTTTTTGCCGAGGACGCAGGGAACGCCCATGTACAAATCTTTCATGCCATATTCACCTTGCAGCCATGCGGCGCAAGGCAGAACGCGCTTCTTGTCGAGAATGATGCTCTCCACCATCTGCACGGTGCCGGCGGCCGGAGCATACCAGGCGCTGGTGCCCATCAGCTTGACAAGTTCCGCGCCGCCATTTTGCGTGCGGGTAACGATGGCGTCAATCTTTTCCTTGGACATAAGGCTGGTGAGGGGCACGCCGCCAATGGTGGTCTTGCCGGCGAGCGGAACCATCGTATCGCCGTGGCCGCCGAGCACGAGGGCGTCGATGTCACGGACGGAGACGTTCAGTTCCATGGCGATAAATGCGCGGAAACGGGCGGTGTCGAGAATACCGGCCATGCCCATCACCTTGTTGGACTTGAAGCCGGAAATCTTCAACGCGCCGTAGCACATCGCGTCGAGAGGATTGGAGACGACGATCATGACGGCGTTCGGCGACACCTTGGAGGCTTTGCCGACGGCGTCTTTGACGATTTCGATATTGACGGCGAGCAGATCTTCGCGGGACATGCCGGGCTTGCGGGGCTTGCCGGCGGTCATCACGATGATATCGGAATTGGCGGTTTCGCCGTAACCGTTGGTACCGATTACGCGCGAATCATATCCTTCCACCGGGGCGGACTGGTACATATCCAGCGCCTTGCCCTGCGGAATGCCTTCCACCACATCAACAAGCACGATTTCGTTGGCGATGCCCTTTTGGGCGAGCGCGTAAGCAACAGATGCGCCGACATTACCAGCGCCGATGACGGTGACTTTCATGGGATCATTTCCAGTTTAGGGTTGGGTTCAGACCGGGCCGCCGCCTTCCTTTTGCAAGCGGTTGATCTGCCAAAGTTGAATCCTTGTAGGGGGAGAAAAAAACAAGCGCGGCCACCAAAGGGGGACCGCGCAGAGATAGCGGAGCGAAGTTCGCAGAGCCACGGCGGCACCGGGCAGCAAAACCGGGATTTAAGCCTCGACGGGAGCGGGCTCGATGTGAACGAGTTTGCGGGTACCGGCGTTTTTGGTCTCAAACTTGACCTTGCCGGAAATGAGGGCAAACAACGTGTGATCGCGGCCCATGCCGATGTGCAGTCCGGGATGGATGCGAGTGCCGCGCTGGCGAACGATGATCTCGCCTGCGAGTACGGTCTGCCCGGCAAAGCGCTTGACACCCAGCATTTTCGGCTGGCTGTCACGCCCGTTGCGGGAAGAACCTTGTCCTTTTTTATGCGCCATTAGATGACCTCAATCAGGCTTCGATGGAATCGATGTGAACCGTAGTGAACTGCTGGCGGTGTCCCTGCCTCTTGTGCGAGTCCGTGCGTTTCTTCTTCTTGTAAACGATAATCTTCTTGGTTCGGCCATGGGAGATTACCGTGGCGAGCACCTTGGCCCCTACATAGGGCGTTCCGACACGGACATCCTTGCCATCGGAGAGTAAGAGCACCTTGTCGAAGGCCAGCTTGTCGCCTTCCTTGGCGGAGAGGATGAAATCCAAGCGGAGAGTTTCGCCGGGCTGGGCCTTGACCTGCCGGCCAACGATACTAAAGACAGCGTACATGGGGTTCACAACTGGTTTGTTTAAAAGCTTAGGAAGATACGGAATCCAAGTTAAAATGTCAAGACAAACTTTGTCACGGCACGAACTTCAGGATTCCGATCTCCCTCCGGCGTCTGACGTAAAGCGATGATAAGTATGACGATATGCCGCAGGGCTATGGATCAGAGTGCTTGTCCTCCCAACCTCCAATCCCCTCGTGCGTCGCTCGAAAGGCGGCTGACGGCGAATTCGGGCGGTCTGAAAGGCAAAACGCTTGTGCCGCAAGGCAAAAGGGCACCGACACCCGGGACATCTCTCCCCTGCTGCCGGGCGGAAGGCCACGTTCGGATACCAGCGACAGGCTTCGGGGATTTGGGCGACGTGAGGGGATCTGAGACTCAGCCGCGGTAGTCTTCGGTGACTTCCTTCTTCTGTTTCCAACTGAAGCACTTGAACTCTTCCAGCTTGAGGCCGGCATCCGGTTCGAGCTTGATGTAGGTGAAGGAGTCCCACATGATCTGCCGCAGATGAGAGCGCATGCCTTTGGTGATGAAATCTACGATCTCGGGATTGGCGCGGATCGTCAGCCCCATCTCGCCCGTGCGCGCCCGGAAGCGGCGCACCCACGACTGAAGCTGCGTCACCACCGTTTCTTTGACCACCACCATGCCCGTGCCGCCACAGGTGGGGCAGGGCTCATTAAAGGTGTAGAGCAGCGAACTCTTGGTGCGCTGGCGCGTCATTTCCATGATGCCGAACTGGCTGATGGGCGCGATGTCCCACTTGGCGCGGTCATCCTTGAGCGCGACCTTCATGGCTTCATAAATCTTCTTGCGGCTGCGCTCTTCGGTCTGATCGATGAAGTCGAGGATGATGATGCCGCCCAGATCGCGCAGGCGAAGCTGGCGGGCAATCTCCTGCACCGCTTTCAAATTGACCTTGAGGCTGTTCTCTTCCTGATTCTCGCGTCCCATGAAGCGGCCGGAGTTGACGTCAATCGCCACGACCGCTTCGGTCTGCTCAATAATCAGGTAACTGCCGCCGCCGAACCACACTTTACGCGCAATGCCCTTCTCGATTTCCGACTCGATCTTGTAGGCATCGAAGATCGGATCTTCCTGCATGCTGTGCAGCAGGACGCGATCCAGCAGCGTGGGCGCCACACTGCGCACATAGGCGCGGATCTCGCGGTAGAGTTTGGGATCGTCCACCACCACGCGGTCGATGTCCGGACCGAAGAGGTCGCGGATGACGCTGGAGGTCAGCGTTGCTTCCTTGTGGACGCGGGACGGCGCACCGCCCTTTTCGATCTGCTTCTCGATCATGGTCCACAGCCGAAGCAGGGCGCGCAAGTCGCGGCGCACTTCGTCGTCGGACTTGCCTTCTCCCACGGTGCGGCAGATGAGGCCGAAGCCTTCGGGCTTGAGCTGCTTCAGAATGCTGCGAAGCCGTTTGCGTTCCCGGGGATCGGGAATGCGCTTGGACACACCGATCAGGTTGTCGCCCGGCAGCAGTACAAGGAACCGGCCAGGAAGGGAGATCTGCGAACTTAAGCGCGGTCCCTTGGTGCCCAGCGGTTCTTTGATAATCTGCACCAGGATTTCCTGGCCGGCTTTCAATTCAGGACGGGGCTTATAGGCGCGCTTGTAACCGGGTTTCTTTTCCGGCAGCGTCACCTCATCCATTTCCACACCTTCGGCCATGTCCACGGCGGACTGGAACAGATCGGAGAAATGAATGAAACCGTCCACATCCCAACCAATGTTTGTGAAGGCGGCCTGCATACCGGGCATTACCCGGCGCACAATCCCCTTATAGATGTCGCCGACGTGGCGTTCATGCTCCGGACGCTCCACAAACAGGTTGACCAGCACACCGTCTTCGAGGAGCGCAATGCGGGCCTCCGTGACGGTGGAGTTGATAATGAGTTCTCTTTTCACGCGTACAATTGCTTTGTTATAATATCAAAGGGCAAGGCCGCACGGCTCTGCCGCGCGCGTCCCGAAGGACCGGCGGAAGGCACATGGTCTTGCGTTAACTCAAAGCGCATCTCCGCTGCATAGCGGTGATGCTCAAAACGAACTGAGCAGGGAGATATGCAACTTCCCACTCAAAAGCTTATCGCCCTGTCCGATGCCGTAATCGAATCCCCAGACTCCGAGATCGGTCTCCAGCCGGAGTCCGATACCCGAGCCCGCACGGACGAGGGTAGTGGTCTGCGCCACCGAATTTACATGTTGCTGGCGGTAGGCACTGCCCACGTCGCAAAAAAGGAAGACGCGCGACGCAGGACCCAGCCAATAGCGCAATTCCGCCGAAGTCCATCCCACACGCGAGCCAAGAAACTGTTCCTCGCGATAGCCGCGCAGCGTGCGGGCGCCGCCAAGGCGGTAAAGATCGGGCAGCAGCACTTCAGGCTCGGTCGTGCCCAGCGCCTTGGCGTGCAGGCTGACATCCGCAATCCAGAAGGGAAAGACCTCGCGGGCGACTTCGGCGTCGATGCCGCCGCGCGTCTGCTGGAATGATCCGGCAGGTTCGTTGGACGACGCGACGCGTTCGCGGTGGCGCCAGCCCGTCCCTGCCTGAGTGGAGAAGAACACGCCACCACGCGGATTGGTGGGATGGTCTCGCGTGTCGAACGACACTCCGGATTCCAGGAAAGTCGTGTTGCTGTTGGGTAAACCGTAGAGGGCCGACGACAGCGAGTCGGCAAATACGGATTCCTGATGGATCGCGCCCCACACCGACAGATTGCCCGGCAGCTCCAGTTCGAGTTGCGCGCCAAGTTTGCGCGTCACATAGAGCGTATCCTGAATCCGCTGCCCGAAATCCAGCCGCAGCGCGAGGGGCTGGTTGAAGATCCACGGCTCGCGGTAGGCGACATCCACAGCCTGTACGCGGCGATCCGGCTGCTCCCAATGCACGCGTGCACGCCGGCCACCACCGAACAGATTGAGGAACTCCACATTGACCAGGCCGGTGAGCAGCCCCTTCTGCCCTTTCGATTGCGGCAGGTAACCGGCCACCGCATCCAGCCGCGTCGACCGCGCTTCCTCAATCGGGAAACGCACTCCGGTTTGACCGGCCTCATTAACGGCGATTTCACCCGGTCCCGCGCGCTTCACAAAATCCAGACGCACCAGGCGCCGCCGCGCCGATTCTACTTTGCGTTGATCATACGGCTCGCTGCGGCGCAGACGGGTTTCACGCCGCAAGAATGCGTCGCGCGTCTGCCGGTTGCCGGGGAACGACACGAACTCGATCTGCGTCAATGGCCCCGCTGTAACCGACAGCCATACGTCCACCGAAGTTTCAGCCGAATCCGTCTCCAGTTTGGCGACGTCCACTTTGGCGAAGGGATAGCCGGAATTCTCAAAGAACGTCAACAGCAGATCGGTGTCGAATTGCAGATCGCTCCAGTGAAACACCGATCCCGGCGTACACAGGATCTTGCCTCTGACGGACGGCGAAACCTTCAGGCTGTCTCCCATCCAGCGCAGAGACGAAATGCGCGCCAGCGGCCCTTCATGCAGATACACGTGCAATTCTCGCCGTCCGCGCCGGCCATCGACCCAGTGAGAACTGTCCACGCGGGCAAAGAGGAAATCGCGCGCGATGAGCGAGTCCGCCAGGCCGTTGACACGGCTCGCGATGGTATCCGCACCGGCGGAGGTTGGATCGGAAACATCAAGCAATTGCTGCAGTTCCCCGCCCGAGAACTTGCGGTTCCCGTGGAAGACGAACTTACCCGCGGCCGTGGCGTTCAGGGCCATGCCAAGGAGAAGCAGCGCTATGAAAAGAACGTACCGCATCAGAACGACGCCCGCACTTCAAGGCGGCCCGTATGGAAGATCTGCTCTCCCGCGTCGCGGCGCGCCGTGTAGTTCACCGATCCCGAGAAATTCTGGCCGAACTGGTAAGTCCCCCGCAGATCCCACCGCAGGTTCTCGCCGCGGTTGGCACCCCGGCCCAGTTCAAAGGGGATCGCCGTCTTATTGGATGACGCGTGCACCCACGAGAATTCCGCATCCAGACGGCCCTTGCCCAGCAGCGTCAGCGCGGCGTGGGGCTTGAGTTCCTTCACGCTCATCTGCGTGGATGTGCGCTCGTCCTGCGCTTCGCTGAAGCGCAGGTCCGCGCCCGTTTCCCACTTGTCCGACAGCGTGACCGTATTGATCTGGGAGAGATCGAAGCGGGTGATATCGCGATTCGGGAAGATTCCCGAACCATAGTGGAACGTCTCGCGCGAGACCGTGGTTTCGGTCTCGCCGCGCCACATGGCAAAATATTTCGCGCGAACGCGGGCGCTGCCTTCCCGCAGCGTGTGCCCCTGTCCGCCGTTCAAATATTGATTCTGCAGCGACTGCGTTTCGTGATAGCGCATGCGCAGCGCAAACTTCTGGCTGAGCCGCCAGACGTTGAGATCCTGGCGGAAGGACAGGTCGCCGGAGAGCGTCGAATCGCCGCGGTATTGAGACTGATCGAGCAGCAACAGCCTTGCGCTCAGGTTGCGCCGCGTCTTCTCTTCGATTACCACCTCGGTTTCGGTGGACAGCGCGTGCAGCCAGGGCGACGTCTGATTCGGAAGAAGCTCATCGGGGCGCACGGAAATCAGCGTGTTCAGATTGAGTTCCGTCGCCGGCTGAAAATCGCCGGTGAAACGCGGCACCAGCAGATAATTTCCCTGATCGTCGGGGATGTAGTGGCCATTCTCGAACCGGTAGTTGCCCGTGCCGGGCGGCACCTGCACCGCAATCAAAACCTGATTCTGGCTGCGCGTTTTGGCCACTTCATAGGTCGCGTTGGCCTCGATCAGGCGGTTATTCGACGCGATCAGGGTTTCGAGCCGGCCCACATCCGTTGAGATGTTGGACGAGTCCAGCGTGGCATAGGATTTTTCGCGGTGCACGTAACGCAGTGAAGTCCGTCCGCCGTCTGCCGGTGTCCAAGCGGTTTCGGTGGAGACAGTGTAGGCATGAGCCGATTTGCGAAACACTCCGTCGCTGCCGAGCAGATCGTCGCTGCGGTCGCGGTATTCGCCATCCATACTCAGATCATGCGGCAGCGAAATTCCCATGCCGCTGAAGTATTCCAGATAGCGGAAACCGGCGTGGGTCGTGCCGATTCGGTCTTTTTTATTTTCCCGGTCGGCGCCGAAGCGCGGCGCAAACCTCGCCAGAAATCCCTTGCCCAAAATTCCGTTCAGCCGGCCACTCTGGCGGATCCAGTTGCCGCGGCGCTGAGTCAGCGAATCGTCGCTTTGGAGAGACAGATGATTTGCCGCGAGATTCCATTGCCATAGGCTGGCCGACATCCCCAGCGTGCGGCGCTGTGAAGAAAAGGCCTGCGCGCGGCTGAGATCTCCATAGCCGCCGAACAGGGACAAATTCTGAACCGGATTAACCCGCGCATTGCCCTCGCGAATAGTCTCGGCGACTCCATTATTCACACCGACGTCCCAGTCCCGTTGGAATTCGACTTCGGAGACCCGGCTGAGTTCGACAAAGCGCTGATCGCGATGCCGGATCTGAACGTCCGCCCCAACGCTGTACGGCTTGACGAACCAGAGTTGCGGCTCTTTGCGGTCCAACCGCGCCCCTGCGGTGTAGGCCGTGCCGTTGTTGTTCTTGTCGCCGAGAGACGAATAGGTATTCAGGTCGCGGCTGCTCATGGCCACTTCGCCCGTAAGAGTCAGTCCGGTGACAGGCGAACCGTTTACACGCACATCGGCCACGGAATGCTGTTGCGGGAGCGGCAGCCTCCGGAAGGGACGGTAGCGCCCGCGAGTCGGCCCGACCCAGCGAAAATAGGTGTGGCCCAAGGTGTCCGCCGCGGCGTCGTACTCACCATTGCCCAAACCGAAATCGTCAAAGAGCACGTGCCACAATGGATGCAGCGAGTCATGCGGCGCGTAGACAAAAATCGCATAGTGCAGCGTGTCGAGCGTGGTGTCCGCCTGCACATATTCGCGCGGCGCGCTGGTGGTGTCGCCGGCAAAGGCAATGGCCGAATCCGGATTGTTGCCGACGGCGGCAAGACGCGCGCGGTCCGCATCATTCAGCACGAACCCCACCGGGCGCGTGCGGTCATCGGATTCATTGATGAAGGTCACCGTGCCGCCCAGACGACCATCAGCGGTGGCACCTTCAATCCGACCCGCGCTGTAGAAGCGCTGATAGTCTTCCTTGGCGTACTCGAAGTCCACCACGATGCGCGAATCGGAGGTGATAACGCGGCGCGGGGTGAAGGTTACTTCGCCGGACGAGTAATCAATGGTGTAATCGTTGTCTTCGCCGCGCCGCAGCAACTGCCCGTCCAGCCAGACCTTCTCGGTCCCGGCCAGCACCACCATGCCGATCTCATTGTTCTTGCCGTGCAGCGGATAGGGACCCTGGTTGGCTTCCTGCCCGTTGAACGTGTTGGTGAAGAACTGGCCCCGGCTGACCGCGCCACCGCCCATCGCTTTGATGCCGCCGTAGTTGGCCTCGCCGAACACTCCGGTGAGTTTGCGCGTGTAGCCGTCATACTGGCCGCCGGGCAGATCCAACGTGTAGTCGCCGAGCGTGGTGGAAAGATGCGGACTGCGCACCGAGACGAAAATTTTTTCCAGCTCGTTCAGCGTCTCGGTGGTGCCCTCGGGCTGGATGGGCGTGGACTGATCTGTTAACGCCGCCACCACGTCCACATTTCTGCCGACACGTCCCTGCACCTGCAAATTCAGCGCGGATTCAAGCTGCAAGTCCTGTCCCGTTCCCACCTGCACGCTGCGAATCAGCGATCCGGATTTGACCAGGCGGCTCCACCCTTCCAGCGCGGCACTCTGCGGTGCGAACGCGGGCACCATGCGCGACGTATCTCCCGCAGCATGCGCCGTGGTTTCGCGTCCGATTTCCCTTAAGCTGTGGCGCACGTACGAGCGGTAAAGCGGAATCGGTTCGTAAACATACGCCACACGCAGCGTATCGCTGGGTCCCAGCGGACGGTAGATCCAGATCCGGTTACCCGGTTCGGCGATGCGCCAATCGGCGAACTCGGAGATAGGCGTTCCATTACGCGACACATGCACGGAGTCCAGCACCACCCACGTTACGGGCAGGGTGAACAGCGTGTCGCGCGGCGCGGTTGCGGTGAAGGTCACAGACCCCGACCGCAGCGGAAGCGCTGCCGCAACCAGCGGCACCCACATCAGAAGAAGAATAGCAAGCGGCCTGGATGCACGCCGCCCATTGCGGACGTTAAACCGTCGCGTCGTGGGCATTCACTCCCGCAGCAGATTGACCCGATATACGGCGGCGGTGCCACCGTCCAACACGTAGAGAACATGGTCCGGCACCATGGCCAGACCGGCAATATGAGTGACTCCCGCCGCCGAAAGCTCGGCCAGCGAGAACAAAGTATCCGACGGCGCCGCCTGCAAGCACTGGCGAAAGATCCCCGCGGGCGTGGCATACAGCAGGCAGGAATCCGCCGGCGCGAGACGCAGGTCTTCGGGCGCGGCGCCGAGCCTCAGAGGCGCGGCAGGATTCAGCAGACCGTCCGCATGCCGGATTTCGTTGCTGCCCCGCTCCCACCAGAACAGGCCATGCGCGGAAACGCAGGCGATGCTGGCGACATTCGTCACAAATTGCGAACCGCCTCCGCTGCCTATTTCGGCCTGCGCGCTGAAGAGCGGATCGTAACGCACGAGGCGGCCGGCATCGCGATCGTAGATATACAGATCACTCTGCGGTGACATGGCCATAGCTTCCGGTTGGTGCGGAGTATCATCATTCGGCAGCGTGATCGTGAACGTGCCCTGGTACTCCAGCGACCGGGTGAAGCGCTCGATGCGACGGTTGCCGTAATCAAGAACCCACACCGCATTGCCACGGTCGGCGATGATCGCCCGCGCCCAGCGGAACTGGCCGTGGGCATTGCCGAGGCCGCCCGTCTCCGCCACAAGGCGGCCCGTCGTATCGACGGCAACCACGCGGTGATGTCCGGTATCGGCGATGTAAATCAGCCCTTCGGGCGAAACCGAGACGCAGCGCGGATCGCGCAACTGGACCGTTGCCGAGGGCAGAATCTTCGTCCACCTGGCAGCGGTTTGAGCAAAGAGCGCACAAGGCACCCAGAGCAGCAGCGCTACGAGCAGACGTCTCATAGGATCACCCGCGGCTTGGCCTTGAGGGTCTTTGCATAGAGGTCCATGTACCGTTTGGCGGATCGTTTCCAGGAAAAGTCCTGCGCCATGGCGTTGGTCTGCAGGGCGCGCCAGAGCGTTGCGTCGGCACGGGCCGCCGTTGCGCGTTTGACCGTTTGCAGCAGCGCTTCGGGAGTGTAGTCGCTGAAGCTGAACCCCGTGCCCTTTGAAGCACCTGCGCCGGCATCGATCACCGTGTCGGCCAGGCCGCCCGTAGCCCGAACGATGGGCAGCGTGCCATACCGCATGCTCATCATCTGATTCAGGCCGCAGGGTTCGAATTTGGACGGCATCAGGAACATGTCCGCGCCCGCTTCGATCTGATGCGAGAAGTCCTCATCATATCCGATGTGCACCGCGAGCCGGTCCGGAAAAACATGCGCGGCTTCGCGGAACAGATGCTCGAAATAGGGATCGCCACTCCCCAGCAGCACGAGTTGCGCGGGCAGACTGAGAATCTCGCGCAGCACCGGCGCAATGATTTCAAAACCCTTTTGAGCCACGATGCGCGTGACCATTCCGATCAGCGGCACCGCCGGATCATAGGCCAATCCGATACGGGCACACAGCGCGCGTTTGTTCTGTTCCTTCTTTTCGAGCGACGAGGCGTCGTAGCGTTCGGCAAGAGCGGGGTCCGTGGCGGGATTCCAGACATCGTAATCGATGCCGTTCAGAATGCCCGACAGTTCCCCCCGCGCCCGCAGGATCGAGTCGAAACCAAAACTGTAATCGCCGGTGGTTTCGATTTCACGCGCATAGGTCGGAGACACCGTATTGAGCGCGTCGCCGAATTCCAGTCCTGCTTTGAGAAAACTCAGATAGCCGTAGAATTCCACCGGACCGCCCGGGAAGAAATAGCGCTGGGCTTCTCCCGCCCGGCGAGCCGCGTCGCCGCCAAACATGCCATGATAGGCAATATTGTGAATGGTGAACACGGAGCGCAGTGGCGTCAATTCGCCCGCGACGCGCGCCGAATGCAGATACAGCGGAACCAGCCCTGTTTGCCAATCGTTGCAATGCACAATATCCGGAGTCCATTCGCCGAGGCGACACGCCTCCATTGCGGCGCGGCAGAGAACGATGAAGCGGTAATCGTTATCGATATAGTCGCGATTCGTAAAGGGATCCACATACAGGCCGGGGCGGTCAAACAGCGGGTCACACTCCACAAAGAGAAACTGAAGCCCCGGCTGCGAATCGGCAGCGTGGGAGAGCGCGACCTTGACCGAATGCCCGTGCAGGTCCACGGAAAATCCGGCCCCCGTGCCGTCAAGCCGGATGCCGTACTTCTCGCGGCTGATGAACCCGTAGCGCGGCGTTATCACGCGCACGTCACACCCCTGTGCGGCGAGCGCCTTAGGCAGGGCGGCACTGATATCCGCCAGCCCGCCGGTCTTGCTGAACGGCGTCACCTCGGACGTAACGAACAGTACCTTCAACGGCGGCTTACTCATCACGCTCCGCGACGGAAAGACGCACGCGGTTGCGGCCATGGCGCTTTACCCAGTACAGGCCGCGATCGGCGCGCGCGATGAGTTCCTCCGGCCCGTTTGCGCCGGTGTTATCGGTCACGCCGCAGGAAATGGTAATCGAACCGATGGCTTCGCCATCTTCGGAAATGAACCGTTGAGCTTCCACCGCCTTGCGAATCTTCTCCGCCACCACCATGCCGCCGCCGGCATCCACTTCCGGCAGAATCAGCGCGAACTCCTCGCCGCCATAGCGCGCGACAAAATCGATGTCCCGCACGGCGGCCTTAATCGTGCGCGCGGTCTCTGACAGCACACGGTCTCCCGCGAGGTGGCCGTGGGTATCGTTGTAACTCTTGAAATTGTCGATGTCGACCATAATCACCGCCATCATCTTTCCATAGCGCAGCGCGCGCTGGTACTCGGTGCGCAACTGGTCGCGGAAGAAACGGTGATTGAAGAGATTGGTCAAGCCATCGACCGTCGCCATACGCTGCATCAGCAGATGGGTGCGGCTGCGGTCCAGTAAATGGGATAGCTCGTGCCTTACCACTTCCACCGCTTCGGTTTCACCCGGAAGCGGCGACAGCCGCCGCGTGTAGAACAGCATGAGCATGCCAATCGACTTGGCGCCGCAAATCAGCGGGAGCAGGAAAGACGACGCCAGCGGCGGCGTCTGCTCATCCGAATTCACCAGCACGTCCGGCGCCGCTAAAATATCCTCGATGAACATGCTGCGCTCGCGGCGGTACAGTAATCGCTGGAGCCGCGGTGTCAAGGCGGGAATAACGTCGGTCAGATCGTCGCGCGCATCCACCCACACCCACTCCGGTGTTTTGCCCGGCCAGAAATCCCCGGGCGACTCCATACGGATGGCGAGCAGGTCAGGGGCCAGCATTTCATGAACCGTGTGACTGAGCGTCATGAACAGCGGTTCCGCCTCGAGATCGAGCTGGTTGAGCGTCTGCATCGAGCGAAGGACTGTAGCCTCGAGGCTGAGCCACGCGGCCCGCTCCTCATTGCGCAGAATCACCGCCAGCGGAGCGCCGAACTCTGCGGGCACTCCATCGGCATCCAGAACCACCGGCAATTCGTCCTCGGACGCAGCGGTCCACTTCCGGTACTCGCGGATGGCCTCGGCGGAATCGGTGAAAGCCACGGAGAACGGTTCGGGGTCAATGTGAAAGGGTGACGGCGCAAGGCCCGAGGGCTCGGCAATACACAGCACCCGCTGCGCATCATCGATCTGGACAAACGATCCGGTGTCATTCGCGTAGGGAGGCTGCCGGACGGAGAACCCCAGCGCCCGCGCCGTATCGATCAACCTGTCCAGTTCCATAGACGGCAGCCGAAAGCGTTCCCAGAGGTCGGCGTTGGCCGATTGGCTAATGTGCTGAAAGAGTGAAGCCATCAGACGGCTCTTGATCTCCTCCGGTTTCCAGCAAAGCGGCATAGTAGTTTTTCAACCACAACGCGTTGCGTGGAGCCTTTCCCACGTAGCAATTGTTGAACAACACGTAGCCGCGCCTGGCGGGCGCCTCCGCAGCAAGAATCTCCCGGCCGATTTCCGTCAGTTCTTCCGTGGAGTATTCATAGTCATAGCGGTCGCCGGCTTCGCGATTGTACCACGCCGCGGCGTTCCGTCCATGCAGACGCACATAAAGAATATCCGACGTCGCCACAAACCGGCGTGGCATCAGATCAGGCAGCGGCGGCTCGTCGGGAGAGACCCAGGTCAAGTCAAGCTCCCTGATCTGCTGAAGAGCTTCGTCACCGGCCCAACTACGGTGGCGGAATTCCACGCACAGACGGATGCCTTTACAGAGATCGCGCAAACTCTTCAGGTAATCCACACTCTCCGGCACATACCGGAAGTTGCCGGGAAATTGGGCCAGCAGGCCGAGCAGTTTGCCGTCACTTTGCAGCGGATCGAGAGCAATCAGCAGATTACGCAGCGACGTTTCCGGATTCTCGCGTTTGTGAGTCACATCCGCATGGACTTTGGCAAACAGCCGAAACTGCGGCGGAGTTTTCCGGGCAATCGCCTCATACACGGATGTGGGAGCGATGCGATAATACGTGCTGTTGAGTTCGCCGATGGGAAAGCGAGCGGCATAGTATTCGAGCCACTTGGTTTGCGGCACGCGCAGTGGGTAGAATGTACCCGCCCAATCGTCGAACTTCCAGCCGGACGTGCCGATGTCAATAGTGCCGGGTTGCATCGCAGTTTTCCCACACGAGGTCGCCGCTCATCAGGACGGCAGCCGCGCGCATGTCTCCGAAGTGATAGGATAAGGATTCCAGATCCGGAATGTTCCAGAGACTTACGTCGCCGTGACGTCCCACTTCCAGCGAACCGACATCATGATCCGCATCCAGCACCCGCGCCGCATCCAGCGTCACCGACCAGAGCAATTCTTCAGGGGTCATCTTGCAGTAGACCGCCGCGGCCGTGAGGCAGAAGGGCAGCGACTCGGTCATCGACGAACCGGGATTCATATCCGACGCGACAGCAACACGCATCCGGTGTGCGATCATAGTCCTGACGGAGGGATACGGCAAATTTCCGAGGAAGAATACGCTGGCAGGCAACGCAACCGCCACCACACCCGCCGCCGCCATGGCGTCCATTTCCGCATCGTTCAGATACTCGAGATGATGCGCGCTGCGCGCGCCAATCTCAGCCGCCAGCAACGCTCCGCCGGAATGGCCGAACTGATTGGCATGCACCATGCAGCCGAGACCATGTTCCCTGGCCGCCAGCAGAAAGCGCCGCGACTCTTCCACCGTAAAAGCGCCGGTCTCGCAGAAGACATCCACCCATGCGGCGAGTTTCCCCGCCGCCACGGCCGGAATCATCCGCGTCACGACCTCATCGCAGAACTCCGCGCGGCGGTTGGCATAGGAGGAAGGCAGGGCATGAATCAGAAAGGTGCGGTGCATTCGCTGGGGGATGCGCCGCTTGATTTCCGTCAGCGCATCCAGCAGTTTGAGTTCGCCTGTCCAGTCGAGACCATAGCCGGACTTGGCTTCGATGGTGGTGACGCCGCAAGCAAGAGACCGGTGAAAGCGCGGCAACGACTCTGCGACGATCTGCTCCACGGGAGCAGCCTGCACCTTGCGCGCGGACGCTTGAATGCCGCCGCCCGCCGCCGCAATTTCCAGATAGGTTTTGCCCGCATTGCGCAGATGGAATTCGGCGGCGCGATTACCGACAAATACCGGGTGGGTGTGGCAATCGATCAGGCCGGGCAGGGCAAGGCAACCCTTGGCATCATAATGGGGAATTCCCTGCGGCACGCGGCGCAAAACATCCGCCTCGGGGCCTGCATCAGCAATGCGGCCATCTTGAATGAGGATGGCCGCGCCCTGGATCTTCACGACGCTGCGGAGTGTCTCGTCACGGTCAGCAAACCGCGGAGATGCCAGCAGTCCTATGTTGCGGATCAGCACATCTGCCATGCGTCTCAGCGTCCCATGAATTCGGGTTTGCGCTTTTCCTGAAAGGCCGAAGTGCCTTCCTTCATATCCTGTGTGCCGCAGCAAATGGAAAAGAGATTCTCTTCCACCTGCAGCGCCTGATCGAGTCCCACCTGCAAGCCCTCATCCACCGCTTCAAGAATCGCTGACGATGCGAGACGAGCCTTGGATGCAAGATCAGCGGCCAGTTTGCGGGCTGTGGGGAGCAACTCTGCCGGCGGGACAACGGCGTTGACAAGACCCCATTGGAGAGCTTCCGCTGCGGTAATCATCCGCCCGGTCAGCAGCAGATCCAGCGCCCGTCCGCGACCCACAAGGCGCGGCAGACGCTGCGTGCCGCCATAGCCGGGAATGATGCCGAGATTGATTTCCGGCTGGCCGAACTTCGCGTTTTCGGACGCGATGCGCAGATGGCAGGCCATGGCCAATTCGCAGCCGCCGCCCAAGGCAAAGCCGTTGACCGCGGCGATGACGGGCACGCGCAGTTTTTCAATCATCGAATAGATGCGCAGTCCACGTGCGGCAAAAGCTTTTCCTGCAATCAGATCCAGTTCATGAATCTCCGGAATATCCGCACCGGCGACAAAGCTCTTCTCCCCCGCTCCGGTAATGATCACCGCGCGCACCTCATCCGGCCGTTTCTCCAGATCGGAGATGACCGTTTCCAGTTCCATCATCGTCGCAATGTTGAGGGCATTCAGAGCGCGCGGACGATTCACCGTAACGACGGCAACGGGGCCGTCCTGTTCGAGCAGAAGGTTTTCAAGAGTCATGAAGAGGTTCCGCTGAGTGTCTATCAGAAATTCAGACCGGGTATTTTGACGTTATGTTTGACGGCGGTTTCGGTGGCGGTTTCGTAGCCGGCATCATGGTGGCGGAAGAGGCCCATTGCGGGATCGTTGGTCAGCACGCGCTGCAAACGGATTGCGGCAGCTTCGGTGCCGTCGGCGACGATGACTTGCCCGGCGTGCAGTGAAGCGCCGATGCCCACACCGCCGCCGTGATGGAAGCTCACCCACGATGCGCCGGATGCCGTATTCACCAAGGCGTTCAAAATCGGCCAGTCGGCAATGGCATCGCTGCCGTCTTTCATGGCTTCGGTTTCGCGATAGGGCGACGCGACCGAACCGGTGTCGAGATGATCGCGGCCAATCACGATGGGCGCGGAAACCTTCTTCGTACGCACCAGTTCGTTAATCGCCAGTCCCATCCGGGCACGGTCCCCCTGGCCGAACCAGCAGATGCGCGAGGGCAGCCCCTGAAAGGGAATCTTCGGCGTGGCATCCTTGATCCAGCGATGCAGGCCGGCGTCATTCGGGAACAGCCGCAGGATCTCCGCGTCGATGGTGTAAATATCTTTGGGATCTCCCGACAGCGCCGCCCAACGGAAGGGACCTTTGCCCTCACAGAATAACGGACGGATGTAGGCAGGCACAAAACCCGGGTAGGCAAAGGCGTCGGCATAACCGGCCTTGAAGGCCTGGCCGCGCAGGTTGTTGCCGTAATCGAACGTAATGGCGCCGCACTTCTGGAAGTCCACCATTGCCTGCGTGTGAATGACCATCGAGCGTACGCTGCGGCGGATGTACTCCTGCGGATCACTCTTGCGCAGATTCAGCGCTTCGGCAAAGGAGATGCCGTTGGGCACATAGCCGTTGAGTTCGTCATGCGCAGATGTCTGATCGGTGACCACATCGGGAATCACGTTGCGGCGCAGCAGCTCGGGCAGCACGTCGGCGCAATTGCCCAGCAGACCGATGGAGAGCGGTTCACCCTTTTGGGTATACTCGGCGACCCAAGCCAGCGCTTCATCGAGGCTTTCGGTGCCGCGGTCGCAGTAACCGATCTCCACGCGGCGCTTGATGCGCGTCGGATCCACATCCACACACAGCGCCACGCCGTTGTTGAGCGTCACGGATAAGGGCTGCGCGCCACCCATGCCGCCAAGGCCGCCTGTAAGCACCCACTTGCCTTTCAGGGAGCCATCGTAATGTTTTCGGGCAAGGGAAGCGAAGGTCTCGTACGTGCCCTGCAGAATGCCCTGCGTGCCGATGTAGATCCAGGAGCCTGCGGTCATCTGACCGTACATGATCAGGCCCTTGGCTTCCAGTTCATGGAAGTACGGCCAGTTGGCCCACTGCGGTACCAGATTGGAATTGGCAATCAGCACACGCGGGGCATCGACGTGGGTTTTCACCACGCCCACAGGCTTGCCGGACTGCACCAGCAGCGTTTCGTCGTTTTCGAGCTTCTTCAGGGCATCAAGGATGGCAAACAGCGCGTCGCGGTTGCGCGCGGCCTTGCCTGCGCCGCCGTAGACGATAAGCTGTTCGCGGTCTTCGGCGACATCGGGATCGAGATTATTGAGCAGCATCCGCAGGGCGGCTTCCTGAAGCCAGCCCTTGCAGGAGAGTGTAGAACCGTGAGGTGTGCGGGGGATGTCTCGGGTAGTCATAGCGCGTGTCTGAGTTGCGTTTCGGTCAAATTCCTGAGTTCCGCTCTCCATCATAGCACAAGATACTGTTATTTATTATATAACAAAAGCAAAAAGGCGGGCACGGCAAAGCGTTCCAGAATCGGGCGGAACCTGATATTTTTCAAATATACGCATGGCAGACGGGAAAAGCAACGGCACCGGAAGAAATGAAAAAGCCACACCCTTTCGGATGTGGCTCTATGTCAATCAAATCGAGCTTACTTTTCGCCGGTCTTGCGCGTGCGCGTAGACTTGGGAGCGGCTTTGGTGCCTTCGGCCTTGGATGCCTTCTTGGACGCGGCCTTCTTCGGCGCGGGAGACGCTTTGGCCTTGGCTTTGGGCTTCGGCTTGGCTTCGCCCTCTTCGGCCTTCTTCGTCTTGGCCTTGGTGCTGCGCTGCGACTTCGGCTTGGCCTTCTCTTCGTCGGCTTCCTTCTTGCGGGAGTGCTTGGCTTCCGCGGCGGCGATAATCGCGCCCTCATAGCCCACCAGTTCGATGATCGCGAGCGGAGCGGCGTCACCGGCGCGGCGGTCGAGCTTGATGATGCGGCAGTAGCCGCCGTTGCGCTCGGCGTAGGTCGGAGCGATCTCATCGAACAGACTCTTCACCACCGACTTCCGGGTCAGAAACTCGAGGACGTGACGGCGCGCGGCGAGGTGATTCTTCTTGGCGATGGTCACGAGCTTCTCGGCAAAGGGACGGAGTTCCTTGGCCTTGGCGAGCGTCGTGCGGATGCGCTTGTGCTGGAAGAGTTCCTGTGCCAGGTTCTCCATAAGCGCCTTGCGATGGCTGGCGCTGCGATTGAGCTGCCGCCCTTTATTCAGATGTCTCATTTCTTCTCGTAGTCGGGGTTGAGATACTTGTCCACATCCATCCCGAAATGCAGCCCCTTGGTCTTGAGGATCTCATTGAGTTCGACCAGCGACTTGCGTCCGAAGTTTTTGAACTTGAGCATTTCCGGCTCTTCGCGGCGCACAAGGTCCGCGATGGTGCGGATGCGGGCTTCCTTCAGACAGTTGGCACTGCGCACGGACAGTTCCAGATCCTCAACCGGCTTGCGCAGCAGCTTGCGGATATGGAGCGTCTCTTCGTCAATGTCCTCTTCCTCTTCCTTCTCGGGCTTGATGTCAAAGTTGATGAATAGCTGGATATGATCGCGGAGGGTGCGGGCGGCGAAGGTCAGGGCGTCATCCGGAGTAATCGAACCGTCGCTCCAGATTTCGAGGGTCAGCTTTTCGTAATCGATGCGCTGCCCGACGCGGGTGTTCTCGATCGTATACGTCACGTTGCGGATCGGCGAGAAGATCGAATCCAGCGGGATCGTGCCGATGGGCGCGTCCGTGGGGCGGTTCTCTTCGGCGGGCACATAGCCGCGGCCTTTGCGGATCTGCAGTTCCATCTTCACTTCGGCGTCGCGGTTAAGGTTCGCGATGTGAAGGTCGGGATTCAGGACTTCGAACTCGTTGTTGCCGATCTGGATGTCGCGCGCGGTGAATTCCTTCGGTCCCCGCATATGAAGCACGACCTTGTCGGGCTTCTTGTTCAGCAGCTTGAAGCGCACCTGCTTCAAGTTCAGAACCATTTCGGTCACGTCTTCATTGACGCCGGGAATCGTGGAAAACTCGTGCAGTACGCCATCCACCTTGATCGAGACAATGGCGGCGCCTTGCAGGGAGGACAGGAGTACACGACGCAGGCTGTTACCGATGGTAACGCCATAGCCGCGCTCGAGGGGTTGTACGATGAACTTGCCATACGTGTCGGTATGGGTCGATTCATCAATCTCCACCGCCTCGGGCATCTGGAAATTCAAACCGTTCATGTATCTCCTCGCAGAATGATTAACGGGAGTAAAGCTCGACGACAAGCTGCTCGTTGGCTTCGAAAGGAATCTCCGCGCGATTGGGAACGGCGGTGTACTGTCCTTCCATCTTGGCCTTATCGAGCTGAAGATTGGGCATCATCTTCGCATCGCGGGCTTTCTGCATCGCTTCGTGAATCACCGCGAGTTTTTTCGAGCGCTCACGCACCCGGATCCGGTCATTAGGCCGGAGCACAAACGACGGAATGTTCACAATGCGGTCGTTGACGAGGAAATGGCGGTGACGCACGAGCTGGCGTGCCTGCCGCCGGGAACTGGCGAAACCGATCCGATAGACGACGTTGTCCAGACGGCTTTCCAGCATGGCCAGCAGGTTTTCGCCGGTCACGCCTTTCTGACGCTGCGCTTCACCGAAGAAGCGGTGGAACTGCCGTTCGAGCATGCCGTAAGTCTCGCGGATTTTCTGCTTCTCACGGAGCTGGATCCCGTACTGCGAAATCTTGCCGCGACGGGTGCGACCGTGCATGCCGGGAGCATAGCCCTTCTTATCGAAGGTGCACTTCGGTCCCAGACACTTGTCGCCCTTGAGGAAGAGCTTCTTCCCTTCACGGCGGCAGATGCGGCAGACGGGTTGGTGATTAAGAGCCATAGACCCCTATTAGGAAATCGAAAAAGCGAAAATTTGAAAAGCGAAAAGATACTGGTAATTGCGCAGGGCGAAGCCCGCACCGGAAAATCCGTTACACGCGGCGGCGCTTGGGAGGGCGGCAGCCATTGTGCGGAAGCGGAGTCACGTCGCGAATCGACATGATCGTCAGGCCGGAGGCCGCCAGAGACCGGATCGCGCCGTCACGACCGCCACCGGGACCGCGCACTTCGACGACGACCTTGCGCAGACCGAGGGCGATGGCCGCTTTGGCGGCGTTGTCCGCGGCGAGCTGCGCAGCGAACGGCGTGTTCTTGCGCGAACCGCGAAGGCCCATCTTGCCCGCCGACGCCCAGGAAATCGTGTTCCCGTAATTGTCGGAAATGGTGACGATGGTATTGTTGAAGGACGACTTGATGTGAGCCACACCGGTCGCCTCGACGCGTTCCTTCTTCTTCTTGGTCTCTTTTTTCTGCGTAGCCAAAGCTGATTATCTCCGTTTCATGGATCTAAGGCCTGCGCATCGGAACCCAGAGTCCCGCCGCGCCGGCGCCGATACGCTTACTTCTTGCCCGTGGGCGACTTGGAGGCCGCGGCCCGGTGAATGACCTGCCCCTTCTTCTTCCCCTTGCGGGTGCGGGCGTTGTTCTTCGTGTTCTGTCCACGCACGGGCAGACCCCTGCGGTGACGCAGTCCACGGTAGCAGCCGATGTCCATCAGACGCTTGATGTTCGTCTGAATCTCGGCGCGCAGCGGGCCCTCCACCTTCATCTCCGCAACGATATTACGGATGGCCGCCAATTCGGCGTCGGAGAGCTGGTGGGTGCGCTTGTTCGGATCAATGTTGCAATCGGCCAGAATCTTCAGCGCGAGCGGGCGGCCAATGCCGTAGACATAGGACAGCGCCACATCAATGTGTTTGTCGCGGGGAATATCAATACCGGCTATACGCGCCATAACTGGATATGCCTCAAAAAATCAGTGTGCGTGAACCGAACAGTCGGAGGTTTAACCCTGCCGCTGCTTGTGCTTTTTGGACCGGGAGCAGATGATGTAGATGCGGCCGCGACGGCGGACGATCTTGCAGTGCTCACACATTTTCTTGACGGACGTGCGGACTTTCATACGTTCGGATCTCTAAAGAGTGTCAAACTTCTGGACCAGCCGGCTATTTGTACCGGTATGTGATGCGGCCGCGATGCAGATCGTAAGGGGACAGTTCGACGGTCACGCGGTCACCCGGCAGGATCTTGATAAAATGCATCCGCATCTTCCCGGAGATATGAGCCAGCACCTTGTGCTGATTCTCCAGGACTACGCGGAACGTGGCGTTGGGGAGACACTCCTCAATCACGCCATCCACTTTTATCGCCTGTTCTTTCGTCGTAACGGGTTTCTCCGCTGGCCGTGCGTTATTGTTACTGCGATGTCTTACATTCATAGAGTCAGGATTTCAGCCTCGGTGTCCGTGACGACCACGGTGTGTTCAAAATGCGCCGAGGGTTTCCTGTCTCGGGTCAGGACCTGCCATTCGCCGATCATGTCCACCTCGTGCGTGCCGAGGTTGATCATGGGCTCGATGGCCAGAGTCATGTTCTTGCGTAAGATCGGACCGCGATTTGCTTCGCCGTAATTGGGGACCTGCGGATCCTCGTGAAGCCGGCGTCCCACTCCATGTCCCACCAGGTCGCGAACCACGCTGCACCCGTGCGACTCCACATAAACCTGAATGGCGTGCCCGATGTTGGACAGATGGTTGCCGGCGTAAGCCTGGGCGATGCCCAAGTCGAGCGCGTGACGCGTAACGTCCAGCAGCTTCTGCCTTGGGGCGTCAATCTGCCCGATGGCGTAGGTCCGGGCGGCATCGGAATAATACCCCTTGAACTTCACGCCGATGTCCAGACCGATGATCGTGCCTTCCGTGAGGATCTGTCCCGCGGGAATGCCGTGAACGACTTCCGCATCGATGGAGAAGCACACGGAACCGGGGAAAGGATTGCCGTTCTGGTTGGGGTAATTCTTGAACGCGGGAACCGCTCCCGCGGCGCGAATGTACTCCTCAACCATGCGATCCACATCGCGGGCAACGGTGCCGGGCTTCATCATGGGTCCGGCCACGTCGAAGGCGCCGGCGAGGATCTTCCCCGCAAGACGCATCAACTCGATTTCCTGGTCCGTCTTGACAATGATCACGAAAGCTCCGGATCCATAGCGATGAGAATGCGGGCAAAGACTTCGTCTTCCGTCCCCAGTCCCGACACCGGCCTCAGCGCGCCGTTCTTCCGGTAATAGTTCACCAGTGGCAACGTCTTCTCTTCGTACACTTTCAGTCGCGCCAGCACCGTATCCGGCTTGTCATCATCGCGCTGGATGATGTTGGGCTTGCCTTTGGGGCAGCGGTGCTGCTCGATAGCCTGGGCGTTCATCGCGGCGTTGAAGGTCGCCCCGCAGGTGGTGCACACCCGCCGTGACGACAACCGCTCGATGATAACCTCTTCCGGCACTTCAATGGAGATGACTCTCGGAGCCGGAAGCTCCAGTTCGGCAAGCAGTCCATCCAACGCCTGTGCCTGGGGAACGGTCCGCGGGAAACCGTCGAAAATCGCTCCCCGCACAGCGTCATCTTCGAGCAGACGCTTGCGCACCATTTCGATGATCACTTCATCGGGAACCAGATCGCCCCGGTTCATGATCTCTTTGGCCTTCAGTCCGAGGTCGGAACCCGCCTGAACTTCGGCCCGCAGAATGTCCCCGGTGGAAATCTGGGGAACACCCAGATTCCGCGACAGGCGTTGGGCTTGCGTGCCCTTCCCCACCCCAACCGCTCCGAGAAGAATCAGAGTATATTTCGACATCCGCGCTGTTCCGGAAAGTGCATGACGACGGGAGTTACATCCGGCGGCGACCGCGGATACGGCCGGACTTCATCAGTCCTTCATAATGCCGCATCACGAGGTGGGACTCGACCTGCTGCAGGGTGTCCAGAGTGACACCGACCACGATCAGGATCGTAGTCCCTCCGAAGAAGGACGCAAAGTTATAGGATACATTGAACCGTGAAACGATGATCGTGGGAATGACCGCAATCAGCGCCAGCGCAATCGCGCCCGGCAGCGTCACACGGGAGAGAATCGAGTCAATGAAATCCGACGTCTGCTTGCCGGGGCGGATGCCCGGGATAAAGCCGCCGTTCTTCTTCATGTTGTCCGCAAGGTCCACCGGATTGAGCACGATGGCCGTGTAGAAGTAGGTGAAGAAGATGATCAGCAGCGCTTCAAGAACAAGGTAGGTGCCGCCGTGAGTCGAGAACACGTTGACCAGCGCGTCGCGGAAACCGCCTTCGGGAAGGAAGGTTGCAACCGACCCCGGGATGAACATGATCGACTGAGCGAAAATGATGGGCATCACGCCGGCGGAATTGACGCGCAGCGGAATGTGGGTGCTTTGCCCGCCGTAGGTCTTGCGGCCCACGGTGCGCTTGGCATACTGAACCGGAATCTTGCGCATGCCCTGGGTCAGCGCCACCACCGCCATCGTAATCGCGAACAGCATGGCCACGAAGAGCACGTCCACCATGATGTGGCGCGTGCCGGCCTGAACCATCTGCGCTTCCTCGATGATGGCGTAGGGGAGGCGGTCGATAATACCGATAAAGATCAGCAGCGAAATGCCGTTGCCGATGCCGCGCTCGGTGATCTGCTCACCCAGCCACATAATCAGCGTCGTGCCCGCCGCGAGAGTCACCATGGTCAGAAAACGGAAACCGAAGCCCGGGTTGGGGACTACCGGCGCGCCCGATGACGCCACCAGTCTCTCCAGGAAGATCGAAACGCCGCCGGCCTGAAGCGCGGCGATAACCACCGTGCCGTAACGCGTGAGCTGCGTGATCTTCTTACGGCCTTCCTCGCCTTCCTTCTGCAGCTTCTGGAAGTACGGAACCACCGTGCCCATGAGCTGGAAGATAATCGAGGCCGAGATGTACGGCATGATGCCGAGGGCGAAAATCGTGGCTCGCTGGAAAGCCCCGCCCACGAACATGTCATACAGTCCGAACAGCGTGTTGGCGTTCTGGCGGAAGAACTCGGCCAGCGCCGCCGCATTGATGCCCGCCACCGGCACGTGCCCGCCGATGCGGTACACGAGGAAGATCAGCAGCGTGAACAGAATGCGGTCCCGCAGTTCGGGGATCTTGAAGATATTGGTGTAGCGGTCTAACATCAGGCGACAACCACCTTACCGCCCGCTTCCGTGATTTTCTTTTCAGCCGTGGCCGACACCTTGCAGGAACGGATCTCGAGGGCGCGAGTTGCATCGCCTTCCCCGAGGATCTTCACCGGGACCGATACCTTGCGGATCAGACCGGCCTTCTTGAGGGTCTCCGGCTCAATGATCGCACCTTCCGGCAGCCGGGCGAGGTCGCGGAGGTTGACCACCTGAATAGCATCAGCCCAGATATTTTTGAACCCACGCTTGGGGAGACGGCGATGAATCGGCATCTGGCCGCCTTCGAAGCCGCGCTTGTGGGTAGAACCGCTGCGGGAATAGTATCCCTTTTCGCCACGTCCCGCGCTTCCGCCCAATCCTGAGCTGGATCCGCGACCACGACGTTTTTTCGAATGAGTGGAACCGGCAGCCGGTCGGAGATTATTCAAAGACATGCGTTAATCCCTAAGCTTGAACTTCTTCCCAATCCAGGAGATGGGACACGCTGTTAATCATCCCTCGCGTGGCGGGGTTATCCGGAAACAGACGCGTCTCATGCAGACGGTGGAAGCCCAGGGCCTTGACCGTCAGTCTTTGCGTCCGGGGCCGGCCAATCGTGCTTCTCTTCAGAGTGACTTTAAGCTTCTTATCCATCGCACCGCACAGGGTTGTAACTTCAGAGGGTAAAGACTTCGCGAATCGAGATCCCGCGGCGTTCGGCCACGAGTCGGACGTCGTTCAGGCCTTCGAGAGCCTCAAACACGGCCTTGACAACGTTGTGCGGGTTGTTGGTCCCCATCACTTTACTCAGCACGTCGCGCACGCCCAGGCATTCCATGATCAGGCGCACCGAACCGCCGGCGATGACACCGGTACCGGGTGACGCCGGGCGGAGGAAGACTTTCCCCGCGCCGAACTTGCCGTTGGTGGCGTGCGGCAGCGTGGTGCCCACGATCGGATAGCGCTTCAGCGAGCGCTTCGCCTGCTGGGTCGCCTTGGAGATGGCGTCCACAACTTCATTCGCCTTGCCCATGCCGAATCCGGCGCGGCCCTTGCCGTCACCGACCACGACCACGGCATTGAAAGAGAAGTTCCGGCCGCCCTTGACTACCTTGGCGACGCGGTTAATCGTAATTACTTTTTCGGTCAGCGATTCGCCGCCGGCGTATTCGCTATCACGTTCCCGTTCCCGACGCCGCGGGCCGCGTTCTGCTTGATCGTTCATCTATTCCTTTAGAATTGAAGACCACCCTTGCGGGCACCCTCTGCCAAGGCCTTTACCCGGCCGTGGTACGGAAAACCGTTGCGGTCAAAGACGACCGTCTGAATATTCTTCTCCAGCGCCTTGCGCGCAATGGCCTCGCCCACCGCCTGGCCGGTCTGACTCGGATTGAGCTTGGCCACGCTTTCGCGCAGTTCGGGGCTCAGCGAAGACACGCCGGTGATGGTGGTCCGGGTCTGGTCATCCACCAGTTGAGCATAGATCTGCCGCATGGAGCGGAAGATCACGAGACGCGGGCGCTCAGGGGTGCCGACCACCACTTTGTGGATGTGCTTTTTACGGCGGATGCGGCTCTTGGCTCTTTTAACGGCTATCGTTGACATGGCGTACAGATTTCCTTAACTCACAGGTGCCAAGTCCCCATGGGACCGGCAACAGCGTGTGATTACTTCGCAGTCTTTCCGGCCTTGATCTTAATGGCTTCACCCGCGTAACGGATGCCCTTGCCTTTGTACGGCTCCGGCTTCTTCACGGCACGGATGCCGTCCGCCACCTGGCCGACCAGCTCCACATCGCAGCCGCTGACCGAAATATTGTTGGCCTTCGGCACTTCAATCTTGATTCCCGGAGGAGCCGGCACAAACACACCGTGGGTGAAGCCCACCATGAGCAGCACACCGCGGGGCTTGGCTTCCACACGGAAACCGACACCGATTACTTCAAGATCCTTCTTGAACCCATCGGTCACGCCCTTGACCATATTGTTGACCAGGGCTCGCGTCAGGCCGTGCAGCGCACGGTGATGCTTGGCGTCCGTGGGGCGCTGGACGGTGATCGTATTATCGCTGTAATCCAGAATCATGTCCGGATGCAGGTTGCGCGAAAGTTCCCCTTTCGGCCCCTTCACCGTAATGAAATGGTCCTGGATGGTGATATTCACCCCGTTTGGAACCGTTATCGGCGCTCGACCAATTCGTGACACGCTTCACACTCCTAAAACTCAATCCGCGCGAGCGGATGAACACTTATCTTGGCAATTACCAGATCTCGGCGAGTACTTCGCCGCCCAAACCCTGCTTGCGCGCCTGATTCCCCGTCATCACCCCTCTGGATGTCGTCAGAATGGAGACACCCAGACCGTTCAGCACGCGAGGGATTTCGTCCTTATTCACATAGCGCCGCAAACCCGGAGAGGAAATCCGGCGGATTCCCTGGATCACCGGCTTGCCCTGCGCCGTATACTTCAGATACAGACGCAAATACCCTTGCGGGCCTTCATCCACATGCACGAAGTCGTGGATAAAGTTACAGTCCATCAGTACGCGTGCGATCTCGCTCTTCACTTTGGAGAACGGGATGTCAACGCGGGGGTGCTTCGCCTTGTGGGCGTTGCGGATGCGGTTCAAGAGGTCCGCAATCGGGTCGGTTGTTGGCATAGTCGATTAAGAACGCTTTCGTGAACGGGGACAGAGAGACTACCAGCTCGCCTTAACGATTCCGGGGATCTCGCCCGAAAGGGCCAGCTCACGGAAACAGAGGCGGCAGAGCGCGAACTTACGCAAGAAAGCACGCGGTCTTCCGCAGCGGCGGCAGCGATTATGCGCCCGGACGTGAAACTTAGGGGTCTTCTTGGATTTGGCGATCAGGCAGGCTTTTGCCATAAACTTGTAGTGCCGTTTAATCTCTTATCAGGCAGCGACTGCGGCCTGAGCTTTGGGTTCTCTTTTGCGCATCGGAAGACCCAGCTCCTTCAGCAGCTCGTAGGCTTCCACGTCATTCTTGGCGGTGGTCACGAAGGTGATATCCATGCCGCGAATCTTCTCGACCGAGTCGAGGTCAATTTCCGGAAAGATGATCTGTTCTTTCAAGCCGACCGTGTAGTTGCCGCGCCCGTCGAAACCCTTGTCGGGCAGGCCGCGGAAGTCACGGATGCGGGGCGTCGCCAGCGAAATCAGGCGATCCAGAAACTCCCACATCTGCGTCTTGCGCATGGTGACGAACACGCCGATGGGCATGCCTTCACGTAGCTTGAAATTCGAGATCGATTTGCGGGCCTTGGAAATCGCGGGACGCTGGCCGGTGATCAGGGACAGTTCCTTGACCACGCCGTCGATCAGCCGCGGATTGGTGACCGCTTCGCCGACGCCGACGTTGACGACGATCTTGACCAGGCGGGGCACTTCCATCGGGTTCTTGAACTGGAACCGCTTCTGCAGGGCAGGAACGACCTTCTCGCCGTAATGGGTCTGCATCCGCGCGATATAACCGGCGGGAAGTTTGGGGCGCGCTCCGGCTAAGGGCTGCTGCCCCTTCGCTTCCTTGCCGCCCTTCTTTCCCCCTGCGGGCGGTGCACCCTTGGCCGGCTTGCCGCCGGCGGGCTTTGCAGCAGATTTAGCTTGTTCAGCGCTCATCGTGGATCATCTCGTTTGAAACTTTGGCGAACCGCACACGCTGAGCCTTATCCCCGCCGGTCAGGACCTTGCGGCCTACACGGGTCGGCTTGCCGGACTTGGGATCCAGCAGCATGACGTTGGACACATGGATGGCGCCTTCGCGCGTGACGATGCCGCCCTGGGGACGGGTCTGCGTCGGACGCTGGTGCCGTTTGATAAAGTTGACCCCTTCGATAACCACGCGCTGCTTTTCGGGAAAAACCTTCAGGACTTTCCCGCGCTTGCCGCGGCCATTGCCGGCAATCACCACCACGAGGTCATTCTTCTTAATCTTCATATGGGCGGACATACTCGCCTCTTGCTATTCTCAGTGTAGTGAACGCGGTCCGGTCAGACGACTTCGGGCGCGAGGGAAATGATCTTCATGAACTGCTTCTCGCGCAGCTCCCGGGCGACCGGGCCAAAAATACGCGTGCCGCGCGGCTCGTTTTCCTTGTCAATCAGCACCACCGCGTTCTCGTCGAAGCGGATGTAGGACCCGTCCTTGCGGCGGACTTCCTTCTTTGTGCGCACAACCACGGCCCGCGAGGTCTCGCCCTTTTTCACGGAACCATTGGGGATCGCGCTGCGGATGGAGACCATGATGATGTCGCCCACCGATGCGATGCGACGGCCCGTGCCGCCATACACGCGGAAGCAGCGGGCCTTCTTGGCGCCGGTGTTGTCCGCAACGGTCAGTATCGAGAATTCCTGAATCATGAGCGGCTATTTTCTCTTTTCGATGACCTGGACCAGCCGCCAGTTCTTCCGCGCGGAAAGCGGGCGGGTCTCCATAATCCGGACACGGTCCCCGATCTCACACTCGTTCTTCTCGTCGTGAGCCATGAACTTACGGGTCCGCTTGACATATTTCTGATAGAGCGGGTCCTTCACGCGGCGTTCAACGACGACCACGATGGTCTTGTCCATCTTGTTGGACACGACCTTGCCCACCCGAGTCTTACGCAATCCACGGTCCGCCGCTGTGGGGGACGCCACGGAAGTATCCATCATGCCGAAATCCCTTTGGGTTTGCGAAGGCCCAGCTCGCACTCGTGAATGACGGTCTTGAGCCGCCCGATGTCGCGACGTATCTGACGCACGCGCGCCGTATTCGGAAGCTGGCCCGAGTCCAGTTGAAAGCGGAGAGTCTCAAGATTCTCTTCCCACTCTTTCAGCCGGTTCTGAAGGTCCAACAAGGGGAGTTCCTTCAGCTCGGTCATTTTCAGCGGTCCTGCACTACTGCTCTTAGCCATGAGTTGTCTCTATTCCTTACGTGTGCGTGACGTCGCGCTCAACGAACTTCGTCTTGATCGGCAGCTTCTGTGCCGCCAGACGCATGGCCTCGCGAGCCGTGGCGGCATCCACGCCCTCAATTTCAAACAGAATGCGTCCCGGACGAATGATCGCGCCGTAGAAATCCACCGGGCCCTTGCCCTTTCCCTGGCGGGTTTCGAGCGGCTTCTTGCTGACGGGTTTGTCGGGGAACACGCGGATCCAGATCTTGCCGCCGCGCTTGACGTGACGCGTGAGCGCCACACGGGCCGCCTCGATCTGCCGCGAGGTCATCCAGCAGTCACCCATCGCCTTGAGTCCGTATTCGCCGAAGGCCACGTCCGCCCCGCAGTAATCATACCCTTTGCGGCGTCCGCGCTGCTGCTTGCGGTATTTCAGTCTTTTCGGTGTAAGCATGGTCGTTTAGATTATCTCGTCCGTTCGCCGCGGTCACGATCCCTGTCTCTATCGCGATCCCGGTCACGATCCCCGCGCTCCGGGCGGTCGGACCGTTCCGGACGGACTTCGCGTTCACGCTGGTCCCGCGGACGGATCTGACCGCCGGCCAGTACGTTCTTGCCGATCACTTCACCCTTGCAGATCCAGACCTTGACGCCGATGGTGCCGTAGGCGGTCTTCGCCACGGACAACGCGTAGTCGATATCGGCCCGCAGGGTGTGCAGCGGCACGCGGCCTTCGCGGTAGCCTTCCTGGCGGGACATTTCCGCGCCGCCGAGGCACCCCGAGCACAACACCTTCACGCC
Organism: bacterium; assembly: GCA_036504735.1. Taxonomy (NCBI): domain Bacteria; species bacterium. The sequence goes on along the minus strand of DASXUQ010000010.1, from coordinate 466,056 downwards.
TTCTGCGCCCATGCGCATGGTCGTCTGCATCGCCTTCTTCATCGCGCGGCGGAACGACACGCGGCCTTCGAGCTGCTGGGCGATCATGTCGGCCACCAGCTTGGCTTCCAGTTCCGGACGCTTGATCTCAAAGATATTGACCTGCACGTCGCGGCTGGTAAGATTCCGAAGCTCCGCCTTGAGCTTGTCCACTTCCGCGCCCTTGCGGCCGATCACGATGCCGGGCCGCGCGGTGCGGATGGTCAGCGTGAGCTGCTTGGGAGTGCGCTCGATTTGGATCCCGGCCACCCCGGCGCCCTTCAGACGCTGTGTGAGGTACTTGCGGAGATACAGATCTTCATGCAGTTTGTCGGCGAAGTTGCGTTCATCGAACCAGGCACTGTTCCACGTGCGGATGATTCCCAGACGCATGCCAACCGGTTGAACTTTCTGACCCACAGGTTATTCCGTCTTCTTCGTTTTAGGAGAACGCTTCGGTGCGGCCTTCTTGGCGGCGGGAGCGGGCTTGCGCCCGAACACGCGCTTCTTTTCTTTCGGCTCTTCGACGGGCTTCGCTTCGACGGCGGTACCCTTGATTTGAGGAATGGCCACGTCCACCGTCAGGTGGCTCGACCGCTTGCGCAGCGGTGTGGCCCGGCCCATGGCGCGCGGTAAGAAGCGCTTGTACGTCGGGCCTTCGTCCACAAAGATCGTCTTGACCACCAGTGCGTCGGGGTTCACATCGTGCGCGTCCTCGCGGTTGACGATGTTGGCCACCGCCGACTGAATCGCTTTCAGCGTCGGTCGTGCGCCCGAACGGGGCGTGAATTTCAACAGGCCGATAGCTTCGTTGACCGTCTTGCCGCGAACCATATCCGCCACCAGGCGCATTTTACGCGGGGAGATCCGAATCCATCTTGCCACACAGCGCGATTCCATGACTCTTCCTACTTCTTGGCGACCGTTTTTTCGGCTTTTTTGGCCGTGTGGCCCTTGAATGTCCGTGTCGGGGCGAATTCGCCGAGCTTATGCCCGACCATATTTTCCGTGATATACACGGGCAAGAACTTCTTGCCGTTATGCACGGCCAGCGTGTGGCCGACAAAATCCGGCGAAATCATCGAACGACGCGACCACGTCTTGAGCACTTTCTTCTCGTGCGCATCGTTCATCTTCAGAATTCTCCCTTCCAGTCTGGGGTCAATGAACGGCCCCTTCTTCAGAGATCGTGCCATGGAGAATTATCCTCTCGTCTGAACGTTGCGGCGGCGAACAATCAACTTGCTCGACAGCTTGCGCGGATTGCGCGTCTTGTAACCCTTGGTCGGCTTACCCCACGGCGTGCAGGGATGGCGACCGCCTGAACTCTTGCCTTCACCACCACCCATCGGGTGGTCCACCGGGTTCTTCGCCACGGCGCGGTTATGGGGGCGGCGGCCCAGCCAGCGGGTGCGGCCGGCCTTGCCCGACGAAATCTTTTCATGGTCGAGGTTGCCCACCTGGCCCACCGTGGCCAGACACTGCACCGGAACCTTGCGCACTTCCCCCGAAGGCAGCTTAAGCAGCGCGTAGTTCGTATCGACCGACATGACCTGAATGCTGGTTCCCGCCGAGCGCGCGATCTGTCCGCCCTTGCCGACCCTCATTTCCACGTTGTGGACGAAGGACCCGAGGGGGATTCTCGCCAACGGCATCGCGTTGCCCACGCGAATGTCCGTCACGGTGCGCGACGAGGTGATCGTGTCACCCACCCGCAGCCCGTCGGGCGCGAGGATGTAACGCTTTTCGCCGTCGGCGTAGAACAACAGGGCGATGTTGGCGCTGCGGTTCGGATCGTATTCGAGCCGCGCGACCTTGGCCGGGATATCAAACTTGTCGCGGCGGAAATCAATAATGCGATAGAACCGCTTATGGCCGCCACCGGTATTGATGTTGGTCGCTCGCCCGTTATTGTTGCGGCCGCCGCTGTGGGGCAGCGGAGTCAGCAGGCTCTTCTCGGGCTTTTCCTTCGACAAGTCGGTCCGTACCAGAACGGTGCGGAAACGCTGACTTGGGGTAAGGGGTCTGAACTTCTTTACAGGCATATGTGAAACGCTCGCAAATCTTCGGCTATACGTTCTGGGCCAACTCGATACTGTCACCGGCCTTCAGCGTGACAATGGCCTTCTTCCAATCGGCCCGCTTGCCTTCAAACCGGCCAAGTCGCTTCATCTTTCCGCGCACGCACATCGTGTTGACTTCCTTGACGGTCACGGAGTACTTCAGTTCGACGGCGCGCTTGATCTCGACCTTGTTGGCGTCGGGATCCACCATGAAGGCGTACTGGTTGTGCTTGTCCTGGATCTGGGCCACTTTCTCCGTGAGCAGCGGCTTGCGCAGAACGGATCTCTTATGCAGCATGGTCGAGCACCTTCACAAGTTTAGGCAGCGCGCTCTTCTGAACCAGGATCGCCGTGCAATCCATCAGTTCGCGCGTCGAGGCGGCTTCCGCCTTCTGGGACACGGCGTACTTCAGGTTGCGCACGCTCTTGGCCAGCGTGAGATCGAAATCGGGAGTGAGCAGCAGGACCTTTTCCTTGCCCAAGCCCAGCGCGTTGAACACGCCGGCGATGTCCCGGGTGCGCGGTGCGTCCAGACTGAAGTCTTCGACCACGCGGATCTTCTCTTCCTGCACTTTGTACACGAAGGCGCTGCGGCGCGCCAGCTTGCGGAGCTTGTCCGTCAGCTTGACGTGGTACAGGTGGGGCTGCGGTCCGAAAATGGTGCCGCCACCGGGATTGAGGGGCGAACGAATGGTACCCTGACGGGCGTTGCCGGTTCCCTTCTGCTTGAAGGGCTTGCGGCCGCCGCCACGCACGATCTTGCGGTTCTTCGTAGCGGCCGTGCCCTGGCGCTGCGCGGCTTCTTCGCTGCGCACAGCCAGCCAGATGGCGTGGTCGTTCGGCTCGAACGGGGTCTCGGCGGTGCCGTGAACCAGCACATCCGGGATTTCCACGGTCTCCGGGGTCTTCGAGCCGTCTCGCTTATATACAGGCAGTTGCATGGCGACTTTCATTACTTTAGGACTACGACAAGCCCTTGGTTCGGGCCGGGGACGGCACCCTTGATCATGATCAAATTGGCGTCCACGTCCACACGGACGACCTTAAGGTTACGCACGGTGACATTGTCATGCCCCATGCGGCCAGCCATACGCATGTCTTTCCATACGCGGCCGGGAAAGGTGTGCGCACCGATGGCGCCACCGTGCCGGAAAAACTCGTGCGTACCGTGCGTGGACACCGGGCCGGAGAAATGATGGCGCTTGATGACGCCCGCATAGCCCTTACCCTTGGACACACCCGTCACCTTGACGAGGTCGCCCACGGTGAACAGGTCGCACTTCACGCTGTCTCCGACGCGCTTGCCTTCGAGTTCCATTTCGCGCAACTCTTTTTCCACGCGCGGCGCGGTGATCCCAAGTTTCGCATAGTGCCCCTTCTGCGGCTTGCGCACCAGCTTATCCCGCTTCTGTTCGAAGCCGAGACAGGTGGCCACGTACCCGTTCTTGTCCAGGGTGCGAAGGTTGGTGATCTGATTGGGGCCGAGTTCGATGACGGTAACGGGGGTAACGTTCCCCTTGGCGTCAAAGACGCGGGTCATGCCCACTTTTCTTCCGATGAGTCCGATCATGTCTTGATTTCGATGTCTACACCGGCAGGAAGCTCGATACGAATCAGAGCGTCCACGGTCTTGGGGGTCGAGTTGAGAATGTCAATGAGCCGCTTATGAACGCGGGTCTCGAACTGCTCGCGGGACTTCTTGTCCACGTGAGGGGAGCGGTTGACCGTGACTACGGTACGGCGCGTCGGCAAGGGGATGGGGCCCGAGATTACCGCGCCCGTACTCTTAGCGGTCTGGATGATCTTTTCGGTGGACTTATCGATCAGATTATGATCGTAAGACTTCAGCCGAATGCGTATGAAACCTTTCTGCACCTTGAAAACCGGTTGTAAACTCGCGCGCTGCGCTCGTTATTTCTTTTCCAGTATCTTTTCGGAAACGGAGGTCGGCACTTCCTGGAAGTGGTCGAACATCATCGAGAAAATGGCGCGTCCCTGGGTCAGCGACCGGAGCGACGTGGCATATCCAAACATCTCAGAGAGCGGAACCAGGGCATGGACGACCTGGCCATCGGAACGCGGATGCATATCCTGAATCCGGCCGCGGCGCGAATTGATGTCGCCCACCACATTGCCGAGGTATGTGTCCGGCGTGACCGCTTCGACCTTCATGATCGGTTCCATCAGCGCCGGATCGGCCTTACGGACTCCGTCCTTCAGCGCCATGCTGGCGCAAATCTTGAAGGCCAGTTCGGACGAGTCGACTTCATGATAGGATCCGTCCACCAGCGTGGCTTTGATATCCATCAGCGGATACCCTGCCAGCACGCCGGTCTTCATCGCCTCTTCGAGACCCTTCTGCACCGCGGGGATGTATTCCTTGGGAATCGCACCGCCCATGATCTTGTTCTCGAAGACAAATCCCACACCGGGTGTCGCCGGTTCTATGTCAAGGACCACATGCGCGAATTGGCCGCGCCCGCCGGACTGTTTGGCGAACTTGTAGTTGATATGCGCCGACTTGCGAATGCACTCTTTGTAGGACACCTGCGGTCTTCCGACCACCGCATCCACCTTGAACTCGCGCAACAGGCGGTCCACAATAATTTCAAGGTGCAGCTCGCCCATGCCGGCGATAATCGTCTGTCCCGTCTCGTCGTTCTGCGTAACCCGGAAGGTCGGGTCTTCGTCCGCCAGCCGGGTGAGCGCATCGGAAATCTTGTCCTGGTCGGCTTTCGACTTCGGCTCGATCGAGACTTCGATGACCGGAGTCGGAAACTCCATCTTCTCCAGCATGATCGGGTGATGCTCGTTGCACAGCGTGTCGCCCGTGCGCACGGCGCGCAACGCGACCGTGGCGGCGATATCGCCGGCGGAAACTTCCTGCACGTCCTCGCGCTTGTTGGCGCTCATCAGCAGCAGGCGCGCGATGCGCTCCTTCTTGCCGGTGTTCGCATTCAGCACCATGGACCCGGTCTGCAGGCGGCCCGAATAGACTCTAAAGAACGTCAGCTTGCCGACATAGGGATCGTTCATGATCTTGAACGCCAGCGCGGCAAAGGGGGCTTCCGGATCGGCTTCGCGAATCTCTTCCTCTTCGGTCTTGGGATGGATTCCCGTGACCGCGCCTACATCCACCGGCGAAGGAAGATAATCTACCACCGCATCCAGCAGCGGCTGCACACCCTTATTCTTGAAAGATGATCCGACCAGCACCGGAAAGATCTTCATGTCGATGGTGGCCTTGCGAAGGGCCGCCCGGATCTCTTCGGGGGCGATGGGCTTTTCGTTCAGAAAAGCTTCCATCAGATGATCATCGTAATCGGAAACGGCTTCGATCAGCTTTTCGCGCCAGTGGTGGGCGACATCCCAAATGTCCTTGGGCACGTCGAACTCTTCGTAGCGCAATCCCTGGGATTCTTCCACCCAGATCATGGACTTGAACGTGATCAGGTCCACGACGCCGTTGAACATGTCGCCCGCGCCCAGCGGAATCGCCACCGGCACCGGATTCGCGTGCAGGCGGGTCCGGATCATCTCCACGACGCGGAAGAAGTCCGCGCCCGCCCGGTCCATCTTGTTGACGAAACAGATGCGGGGGACATGATACCGATCGGCCTGACGCCACACGGTTTCCGATTGCGGCTCCACACCGCCCACGGCGCAGAACAGGGCCACGGCGCCATCCAGCACGCGGAGGGAACGCTCAACTTCTACGGTGAAGTCCACATGGCCCGGGGTGTCAATGATGTTGACGCGATGGTCTCTCCAGTAGCAGGTCGTCGCGGCGGAGGTAATCGTGATGCCGCGCTCTTTTTCCTGCTCCATCCAGTCCATCGTCGCCCCGCCTTCGTGCACTTCGCCCATGCGGTGCAGGCGGCCTGTATAAAAGAGAATGCGTTCCGTCGTGGTCGTCTTACCGGCATCGATGTGCGCCATGATGCCGATATTCCGGGTCATGGTCAGCGGCAGGCGGTTGGAAACATCCTTCTGGCCCTTGCCACTGGCCTTCTTCGTCTGAGTATTAGGGACGGTCAACGTATCTCTTCTCTATCTATCGTACAATCGAATCATAGCCACTCTGTGCCGCCTGAAAAATTCCGCGCCGCCGAGCAGGCGACTCGGGTGCAGGCGTCACGCCTGCGGCTACCAGCGGAAGTGGGCAAACGCCTTGTTGGCCTCAGCCATCTTGTGCGTGTCGTCACGCTTCTTGATCGCGGAGCCTTCACCTTTGGCGGCGGCCATGAACTCGCTGGCGAGTTTCTGGGCCATGGTCTTCTCACCCCGCGCCCGCCCGTAGTTGATCAGCCAGCGGATGGCCAATGCCTGACGGCGGTTGGGCCGGACTTCGATGGGCACCTGATAGGTGGATCCACCGACGCGGCGGCTCTTGACCTCGACGATCGGGGCTACGCTCTTCATAGCCTTGATGAAGACTTCAAGCGGATCGCTCTTCGTCTTCTCTTCGATAATATTCAACGCGCCGTAAAGGATGTTCTCGGCAATCGAGCGTTTGCCTCTGCGGAGCAGACCGTTGATGAAGGCCGCTACTTCTGCCGAACCGTACTTCGGGTCGGTCAGCCTTTCACGCCTGAAGGATCGCTTTCTTCTGGACATATTCGCCTGGGAATTGAATCAGATAGTGGAAAGGACGCGCGGGTGAACGACGCAGCCTACTTCTTGCCCTTGGCTGCTACTGCCGCCTTCTTCTTCGTGCCGTACTTGGAACGGCCCTGCTTGCGGCCTTCCACGCCAGCGGCATCAAGAATACCGCGGATGATGTGATAACGAACTCCGGGCAGATCTTTAACACGGCCACCGCGAATAAGCACAATCGAGTGCTCCTGCAGGTTGTGGCCTTCTCCCGGAATGTAGGCCGTGACCACCATGCCGTTGGTGAGCTTCACACGGGCAACCTTGCGCAGGGCCGAATTCGGCTTCTTGGGCGTGGTGGTGTAGACGCGTGTGCAGACTCCCCGGCGCTGGGGGCAGCGGGATAAAGCAGGTGCGGACGTTTTATACTTGGCGGGTTCGCGCCGCAGACGGATTAGCTGTTGAACCGTTGGCAAAGAAGTGATTCCCCTTTTCGGCTTAGACTTACAAATTAAACGATTCTGCCTTACTTTGTCAAGGCCATCACAAGGTCATCTGCGGCGACAGACCACACCATTACAGTAGCTTATTTCATTCTAAACTACTGTTAATTCGAGGAAAGGACTCTAACACCGAAAGAGAGGCTTTAAGGCTCCTGCCTCTTCTCCGGAACAACCACCTCTCCAACCCGAGGCTCTTCAACGCCTTCAGTTGGCTCGCCCGTCAGAGAGGGCAAGGTGATTTTGAAGTCCTTCGCCAACTCTTCCTCTTCCTCCGCCGGACGGCGTACCCGCAGCTTCTGGTACTGGATCAGACCCGTCCCCGCAGGAATCAGATGGCCCATGATGACATTTTCCTTCAGACCGGACAGCATATCCGTCTTCTTCGAGATCGCTGCGTCGGTCAACACGCGGGTCGTCTCCTGGAAACTCGCCGCCGAAATAAAGCTCTCGGTTGAGAGGCTGGCCTGAGTAATGCCCAGCAGCACCGGTGTCGACGTCGCCGGCTTGGCCGGACGGGACTTGCCCTCCACCCCGCCTGCCGCACGGATCTTCCGGTTCTCCCGGTTGAACTCGGCGCGCTCCACCAGATGGTTGACGCGGAACGGGGTGTCGCCCTGCTCCTCCACCACCACCTTGTTCAGCATCTTTTCGTTGGAGCGGATGAACTTCAAGCCGTCCACGTGATCGCCTTCAAGGTAATCGGTGTCGCCCGGATCCTCGATGCGCACCTTCTGGAGCATCTGCCGCACCACCACTTCGATGTGCTTGTCGTTGATGCGCACACCCTGCGACCGGTACACTTCCTGAATTTCCTTGACCAGGTACTCCTGCACCTTCCACGCGCCCTGAATGGCCAGAATGTCCTGCGGCACCACCGACCCTTCGGTGATCTTTTCGCCCGCCGACACGTGGTCGTGGTCGTGCACCAGAATATGCTTGCCGTAAGGCACGGCGTACTTGCGTTCTACCTGGCCGTCCAGCGAGGTGACCGTCACCATACGCACACCGCGCTTGAGACCGCCGAAACGCACGATACCGTCAATTTCCGATACCGTAGCCGGGTCCTTGGGACGGCGCGCTTCGAACAGCTCCGTAACCCGCGGCAGACCGCCGGTAATGTCGCGGATGCTGCCCGACTTGCGCGGCATCTTGGCCAAAGGCTCGCCGATCTTGATCGGCTTGCCGTCGTCCACCAGAAGGTGGGCGTCGGTCGGCAAAATGTGGCTCGCCTGGCGGTTGCCTTCCGCGTCGATGATCACAAGGTGCGGGTTCAGTTTGCGATCCTTGGACTCGATGATCACCTTGTGCCGCATGCCCGTGGTTTCGTCCACCTGATAGTGGAAAGTCTGCTCTTCCTTGATGTCCACGTAGTGGATCACGCCACCCGTCGACGCCAGGATCGAGTCCGAATACGGATCCCAATTGAACAGCAACTCGCCCTCGGCGACATGCTGGCCTTCGTTGACGTACACTTCCGAGCCGTACGGCAGCTTGTACCGCGCGACCTGCCGGTTGTTCTCGTCGAGAATCTTGATCAAACCGCTGCGGCGGATGGAAATCTTCTTTCCGTCCTCGCGGTGGATGAAGTCCACGTTCTCGAACACGATGTTACCGGCGCGCTTGGCGATGCGCTGGGATTCGGACACATCGCGCGACGCCGCGCCGCCGATGTGGAAGGTGCGCAGGGTAAGCTGCGTACCGGGCTCGCCCACCGACTGCGCCGCCATGACGCCCACGGCCTCGCCGATGTCCACCAGACGCCCTGTCGCCAGGTTCGTCCCGTAGCACATGGCGCACACGCCGCGCACCGATTCGCACGTCAGCACCGACCGGATCTTGATGCGGGTCACGCCGGCCTGGGCCAGCATCGCCGCTTCCTTCTCCGCCACCAGAGTATTCGCTTCCATGATCTTTTCGCCCGAGACGGGATCGAAGATCGGCTCGGACAACACGCGGCCCATCACGCGCTCGTGAAGCTGCTCCGTGACCTCTTCGCCTTCCTGAGCTTCCTCCAGGAAAATGCCGCGCAGCGTGCTGCAATCCCATTCGCGGATAATCACGTCCTGCGCCACGTCCACCAGACGGCGCGTCAGGTAGCCGGCGTCGGCGGTCTTCAAAGCGGTATCGGCCAGACCCTTTCGGGCGCCGTGCGTCGAAATAAAGTACTCGAGAACCGACAGGCCTTCCTTGAAGTTCGCCGTAATCGGGCTTTCGATAATTTCACCCTTCTGGCCGGTCATCGTCTTCTGCGGCTTGGCCATCAGTCCACGCATACCGGCAAGCTGGCGGATCTGCTCCTTGGAACCACGAGCGCCCGAATCCGCCATCATGTAGATGGGGTTGAAGCCGTCATGGCTCGACTTGAGCTGGTTGAACATCACCTCGGCCACGTTCGTCGAGGTATGCGTCCAGATATCGATCACGTGGTTGTAACGTTCGCCGTCCGTGATGATACCTTCTTCATACTGCGACTGGATCTCTTCGACGCGGCGGTACGCCTCTTCGATGATCTCGTCCTTTTCCGGCGGAATTTCCACATCGGCGAGGCCGATGGAGATGCCGGCGCGGGTCGCTTGGCTGAAGCCCAGTTCCTTCAAACGGTCAAGGAATTCGGCGGTCTTGCCGATGCCGATCGTCAGAATGTTGTAGTAGATGATCTCTTCGATGCGCTTCTTGGCGAGCATCTCGTTGAAGAAGCGCGTATCCTGAATACTCTGCTCGAGAATCCGGTTGAACAGCACGCGGCCCACCGTGGTCTCGATCAGCTTGCCTGTCGTCCGCACGCGAATGCGGGTGTGCAGGCCGATCTTCCGGTCGTTCCACGCGACGATCACTTCTTCCGGATCGGCGAACGCCTTCCACTCGTACGGCTCGCCGACCTTGCGTTTGGTCAGGTAATACAGACCGAGCACCATGTCCTGCGAGGGCACCGCAATCGGACGGCCATGCGCCGGATGGAGAATATTGTGGTTCGCCATCATGAGCAGACGGGCTTCCACCTGCGCCTCGTAGGAGAGCGGCACGTGGACGGCCATCTGGTCGCCGTCGAAGTCGGCGTTGAATGCCGCGCAGACCAGCGGATGCAGGCGGATTGCCTTGCCTTCGATGAGCAGCGGTTGAAAGGCCTGAATACCCAGACGGTGCAGCGTCGGCGCGCGGTTCAGCAGAACCGGGTGGTCCTTGATAATCTCTTCGAGGATCGCCCACACTTCGTCGGTCTTTTTCTCGACGAGGCGCTTGGCCGACTTCACCGTCTTGGTGAATTCGTATTCGATCAGCTTGCGGATAATGAAGGGCTTGAACAGCTCGACGGCCATATCCTTGGGCAGACCGCACTCGTGGAGCTTCAGTTCCGGACCGACGACGATGACCGAACGGCCCGAATAGTCCACGCGCTTGCCCAGCAGGTTCTGGCGGAAACGTCCCTGCTTGCCTTTCAGGTTGTCCGAAAGGCTCTTCAGCGGGCGGTTGCCGTCGCTGCGCACGGCCACGGACTTGCGGCCATTGTCGAACAGCGAATCCACAGCTTCCTGCAACATGCGCTTCTCGTTGCGCAGAATCACCTCAGGCGCCCGGATTTCGATCAGCCGCTTCAACCGGTTGTTGCGGATAATCGTGCGGCGGTACAGGTCGTTCAGATCCGACGTCGCAAAGCGGCCGCCTTCCAGCGGCACCAGCGGACGCAGGTCCGGCGGAACCACCGGAATCACCGACATGACCATCCACTCGGGCTTGTTCAGCGAGGTGGCGCCGGCTTCCTTGAACGCTTCCACCACGCGCAGCTTCTTGATCGCGTCGTGCTTGCGCTGGGCGCTGGACTCCACCTTGATCTGCGCGCGCAGTTCCTGCGCCAGATCCTCGATGACTTCCGTCGCCAGCAGATCACGGATCGCCTCGCCGCCCATCTTGGCGACGAACCGCTCTTCGGGCGGCAGGTCTTCCTGCGGTCCGAGTTCGCTCATCACTTCCAGATATTCGGATTCGGAGAGCAGATCCTTGCGGCGCAGCGAACTCTTGCCCGGCTGAATCACCGCGAACGATTCGTAATAGATGATGCGTTCCAGATCGCGCGTGCTGACGTTCAGCACATAGCTGATCTTGGACGGCAGACTGCGGAAGTACCAGATGTGCACCACGGGTACGGCGAGGCTGATGTGCCCCATGCGCTTGCGCCGCACATCCTTCTTGGTCACTTCCACGCCGCAGCGGTCGCAGACAATGCCCTTGTAACGGATGCCGCGGTACTTGCCGCAATGGCACTCCCAGTCCTTGACCGGGCCGAAGATTTTTTCGCAGAACAGGCCGTCTTTTTCCGGCTTGTAGCTGCGGTAGTTAATGGTCTCCGGCTTGGTCACCTCGCCGTGAGACCACGATAAGATCGTATCGGGAGAAGCCAGACTGATCGAAATCTTCGTGAAATTTCCGGTTTCGACTTCGTCCGGCGTATAAAGCGGAAGCATCTGTGTCTCCTCTTGTGGATTGCACCGGCCACACCGCGCGCGGTCATCCCGCGCGCACGTCACGCTGCGGGATCACTCCAGTAGCTTGACGTCCAGCCCCAGTCCGCGCAATTCGTTGATGAACACGTGGAACGATTCGGGAATCCCGGGGATGGGAAGGTTTTCCCCTTTCACTATGGCCTCATAGGTACGCGCACGCCCGTTCACGTCGTCGGACTTCACGGTCAGGATCTCCTGCAGCACGTGAGCGGCGCCGTAAGCTTCCAACGCCCAGACTTCCATTTCTCCGAAGCGCTGGCCGCCGAACTGTGCCTTGCCGCCGAGGGGCTGCTGGGTGATCAGACTGTACGGTCCAATCGAGCGCGCATGTATCTTGTCGTCCACAAGGTGCGAAAGCTTCATCATGTAAATGTATCCGACCGTCGTGGGCTGCTCGAAACGGTCGCCGCTGCGCCCGTCGAACAGGTAGGTCTTGCCGTGCAGCGGCAGGTCCGCCCGCGTCAGCCACTCGTCAAGATCGCCCAGCTTGGCGCCGTCGAAAACCGCCGTCGCGAAGTAGACTCCGAGACGGTGCGCGGCCCAGCCGAGGGTGGTTTCGAAGATCTGGCCGATATTCATACGCGACGGCACCGACAGCGGATTCAGGATGATATCCACCGGCGTGCCGTCCGGAAGGAACGGCATGTCTTCCATCGGGACGATTTTGCCGACGACGCCCTTGTTTCCGTGGCGTCCGGCCATCTTGTCGCCCACCATGATCTTGCGCTTCTGCGCCACGTACACGCGGACAAGCTGCACGATGCCCGGGGGCAGTTCGTCACCGACCTGAATCCGGTACTTCTCGTTCTTGTACTCCGTGCCGATCATGTACATGCGGTCGTAATACTTCTCGAACACCTGCTCGACCTGCTCGTTCACCGCTTCGTTGTCCGTCCAGCGGTAATCCGCTTCCAGATCGTCGAAGTTGAGCGCCTTGATCGCGGCTTCGGAAAACGGCGTGCCGTCGGGAATCAGCACGTAGCTCATGCCGTCCTGCACGTCCTTGGAGCGAATCTCCTTGGACTTGTGGCCGCGCAGAATCGCGTACAGATCCTCCGCCAGGCGGCGTTTTTCCGACTGCTCGTCGCGCTCCTTGCGCCGTTCGAGATCCTCCAGCGCATTCTTGTCGTCGCGCCGCGTCTTGGCGTCCTTCTTCTTGCGGCTGAACAGCTTGGTGTTGATCACGATGCCGTACATGCCGGTGTGCGCCTTGAGGCTGGCGTCTTTCACGTCGCCCGCCTTGTCGCCGAAGATCGCCTTGAGCAGCTTGTCTTCCGGAGTCAGATCGGTCTCGCCTTTGGGCGTGACCTTACCGACCAGAATGTCGCCCGGACGCACCGTCGCGCCGATGCGCACGATGCCTTCCTCGTCGAGGTCCTTCACCGCGTCTTCCGACACGTTGGGAATTTCCCGCGTCAGCTCTTCTTCGCCGCGCTTGGTCTCGCGTACCTGAAGCTCCAGCTCCTCGATGTTGATCGAGGTGAAGACGTCATCGTACACGATGCGCTCGGAAAGAATGATCGAGTCTTCGAAGTTGTAACCGTTCCAGGGCATGAACGCCGCCAGCACGTTGCGTCCGAGGGCCAGTTCGCCCTTTTCGGTGGCGCAGCCGTCGGCCAGCACCTGCCCCTTCTTCACCTGCTCGCCTTCCGCCACGATCGGACGCTGATTGATGCACGTGTCCTGATTGGTGCGGTAGAATTTCTTCAGCTTGTACGTGATCGCTTCGTCCGACACCGGCGCGGCGCCTTCCGCGGTGCCGTTGCCGTTTCCGCTGACGACCGGTCCGCCGTTGGCGTCCACCGGCTTGTTCCGCGGACGGAACGTGATGCGGTTGGCGTCTACGTACTCGGCGATGCCGTCATCGGGAGCGACGATCAGCGTGCGCGAGTCTTCCGCGGCCTTGCGCTCCATGCCGGTGCCCACATAAGGGGTCTGCGGCTGAAGCAGCGGCACGGCCTGGCGCTGCATGTTCGAACCCATCAGCGCGCGGTTGGCGTCGTCGTGCTCGAGGAACGGAATCAGCGCCGCGGCAATCGAAACGATCTGCGAGGGGGCCACGTCCATGTAGTCCAGATCATTGGGCGTGCGGATCGGGAAATCGCTCCGCTGGCGGCACTTGATCTTGTCGGTGAGGAATTCTCCGCGCTGATTGATCGGCGAGTTCGCCTGCGCAATCGTGACGCGGTCTTCCTCGTCGGCGGAAAGATATTCGATCTGCTTGGTGACCTTGCCGTTCTTCACCACGCGATAGGGCGTCTCCACGAAGCCCATCTCGTTGATCTTGGCATAGGTGCACAGCGACGAGATCAAACCGATGTTCGGACCTTCCGGCGTCTCAATCGGGCAGAGGCGGCCATAGTGCGTGTAATGCACGTCTCGAACTTCGAAGCCCGCGCGTTCGCGGGTCAGACCGCCGGGGCCGAGGGCCGAGAGGCGGCGCTTGTGCGTGAGTTCGGTCAGCGGATTGACCTGGTCGAGGAACTGCGAGAGCTGGTTCGTCCCGAAGAACGTGTTGACCACCGACGTGATCGTGCGCACGTTGATCAGATCCTGCGGCGTGAGCGATTCGCTGTCGCGCAGGTTCATGCGCTCCTTGATCGTGCGCGCCATGCGCGACAGGGCCACGGAGAACTGGTTGGCGAGCTGCTCGCCCACGGTACGGACGCGGCGGTTGCCCAGATGGTCGATGTCATCCGGCACCTGTTTGCCGATGCGAAGCTTGAGCACGAACTTGAGGATCGCGATCATGTCGTCTTCGGTCAGCACCGTCGTCTCCAGCGGCACCGTCAACTGCAGCTTGGTATTGATGCGGTAGCGTCCCACCGTGCCCAGGTCATAGCGCTTCTCGTCGAAGAACAGGCGCTGGAGGAACTTGCGCGCGGTGTCGATGTCGGGCGGTTCTCCGCTGCGCAGTTCGCGGTAGATCACTTCGAGCGCCTGGTCGGGGCTCTTGGACTTATCCTTGTTCAGCGTGTTGCGGATGATGTCGTAGATCACGTCGCGCTTGCGCAGGCGCAGCAGTTCGACGTTCTTCGCCTTCGCCGCGGTCAGCGCCTTCAGGCTCTCTTCGTTGAATTCCGCGTTGGCCTGAACGATCACTTCACCGGATGTCTCGTTGACCATGTCGGTCGCGAACTGCCGCCCGAACTCCTTCTGGATGTCCTTGCGGCTGAGGCTGACGTCTTCGATGAAGTCGAACAGCCGCAGAATGTCGCGGTCCGTGGCGTGCCCGAGAGCGCGCAGCAGCGTGGTCGCCGGAAATTTCTTGCGCCGGTCGATGTACACGTACAGGACGTCGTTGATGTCCGTCGTGAACTCGATCCAGGAGCCGCGGAACGGAATAATGCGCGCCGTGAAAATCTTCTTGCCGTTCGGGTGAATGTCGTCGGAAAACGACACGCCCGGACTGCGGTGAAGCTGCGACACGATCACGCGCTCCGCGCCGTTGATGATGAACGTCCCGGACGTCGTCATCAACGGCAGGTTGCCCAGATACACGTCACTCTCGATGGTGTTGTCGAAGCTGCCGGTCTCGCTCGCTTCGTCCCGCGACGACAACCGCAGCTTGGCCTTCAGAGCGGCCTGAAAGGTCACTCCGCGCTCGCGGCACTCGTCCTCGTCGTACTTGGGCGCTTCGACATAATACTCGACAAACTCGAGAATGTGCGTTTCGCGGTTATCAATGATAGGGAAGATGTTGTTGAAAACCGCCTGCAAGCCCTGGGGTTTGCGCCGCGAGGGGAGCAGCGCCCCTTGCAGAAAGTCCTCAAAGCTGCGAAGCTGTACTTCCAGCATGTCGGGCAACTCGAGAACCTCGGGGATCTTCGAGAAGTTGATTCGCTGGATGGTTTTTCGCGTGTCGCGCAACGCTGATCTCCCTGATTTAGTATACGGCCATAGGCGGCCAAACCGCCCTTAGGGGGCGGTCAAACCCGTCGTCACCGCCGGGAAAACCCCGCGGTCAATAAACGCAAGATTGCCAAGCCCGTTCCGCGCCTCCCGCGGACTGACCCGGCAACCTTAAGGTTCAAGTTGAAAGAAAAGCAATCGATAACGGGGCACTCCAGACTCCGGTCACTTAATGTCGACCGTCGCTCCCTGCTCTTCCAATTTCGCTTTCAGCTTCTGCGCTTCGTCCTTCGTCACGGCTTCCTTCACCGGCTTCGGCACGCCGTCCACGAGATCCTTGGCTTCCTTCAGCCCAAGACCCGTCAACTCGCGCACGACCTTGATGACTTGGATTTTGTTCGCGCCAAAACCGGTCAAGATCACGTCAAACTCGGTCTTCTCTTCGACCGGGGCGGCGGCGGCGCCCATCGCGGGCATTGCACCCATCATCATCGGGGCGGCAGCCGTTACGCCAAACTTTTCCTCGAGAGCCTTCTTCAGCTCGACGAGTTCCATGACGGTCATCTTCTCGATGGCTTCAATGATCTGGTTCACCATTCACTCCGTATATCTGGTTTGTGTTCTGTGTTACTCGGCGACAGGTTCGGCGCCGGGGCCCTTCTTCTGCTCGGCGATCTGGTCGATCACCGATACGAAGTCACGCAACACGGCGTTCACCACATTGTAAAAACCCTGAACAGGGCCGTAAATCGCGGCAATCAACGTCGAGAGGGCCACGTCGCGGCTCGGCAGTTCCTTGATGATCTCGATATCCGCCGGACGGATAGGCTTGCCCTCGAACATGCCGCCTTTCAGCACGAGTTTCTCGTTCTTGGCGGCAAAATCAAAGAGGATCTTGGCGGGGACCGCCGGATCCTCATAGGCGAAGGCCATGCCCACGGGACCGACCAGCAGCGGCAGGATGTCCCCATAGCCCTTCTCCGTCATGACCATGCGCGCAAACGTATTCTTGCACACGAGGTACTCGACGTGCTTCTGATAACATTGCCGGCGCAGGTCCGTGATCTGAGCGACCGTCAGCCCCTTGTACTCGGTGAAGTAGATCCCCCGTGCGCGCTGCACACGGTCCGTCAGTTCGCGGACGGTTTCGATCTTCTTCGGCTTCGGCGGTCTCTTGTGTGTTTCCGTTTCCATGGTATAAATGCGCTTTCGCGGTTCGCTTATCGTTTTCGCCGGACGGCGGTTCGCTTTACTTGGAGCCTTCCACCACGGCGCGTCCCAGCTTGATGCCCGGGCCCATGGTCGAGGTCAAGTACACGGTCTTGACATATTGCCCCTTGGCCGTCGGCGGCTTCAGGCGCATGATATTACGGAAAAACTCCACAAGATTTTCGAGGAGCTGCTGCTCGGTAAACGAAATCCGGCCGACACCCAGATGCAGGATGCCGAACTTGTCCACGCGGAATTCCACTTTACCGGCCTTGATCTCGTGAATCGCCTGCGCGATATTCACCGTCACCGTTCCCGCCTTCGGGTTCGGCATCAGGCCGCGCGGGCCGAGGATCTTGCCCAGCTTACCGATCTCGGGCATCGCTTCAGGGGTCGCCACGATGACGTCCACGTCCGTCCAGCCGCCCTTGATCTTCTCCACGATGTCCTCAAAACCGACAAAGTCCGCTCCCGCGGCTTCGGCTTCGGCGGCCTTGGTCTTCGTAATCGCCAGCACGCGAACCGTTTTGCCCGTGCCGTGCGGCAACGCGACCGTGCCACGCACAATCTGATCCGCTTTCTTGGGATCGACTCCCAGACGCACGGATATTTCCACCGTCTCGTTGAACTTCGCCGGAGCGCACTTCTTGATCAGGGCAACGCCCTCTTCCAGTGTGTACTCTTTGCGGTGGTCTACGAGCTTCTCGTTTGCGCGAATGCGCTTCGAATCATTCACTCTGTCTGGCCTCCAGGCTGGTCCAAGCGGCTTGCGAGCCTCCCAGCCATGAATGGTTAACCCTGAACGTTGATGCCCATCGAACGTGCGGTCCCTTCGACCATGCGCATCGCCATGTCCACATCATTGGCGTTCAGATCTTTCATCTTCAATTCGGCGATCTGGCGGACTTGCGCCGCGGATACCGTCCCCACCTTCGTGCGGTTGGGAATACCCGAGCCCTTTTCCACGTTCGCCATCTTGCGGAGCAGCACCGATGCCGGCGGGCTCTTGGTGATGAACGTGAAGCTTTTGTCCTGGTAGACCGTGATCACGACGGGAATAATCATCCCCGCGTCTTTTTCCGTTCGCGCGTTAAACTGCTTGCAAAACTCCATGATGTTGACCTGTTTCTGGCCAAGCGCGGGTCCAACGGGGGGAGCCGGTGTGGCTTTGCCCGCGTTGAGCTGGAGTTTGATAATGCCGGTTATTTTCTTTGCCATAGTCTATCTGAAACCTGTTGAACGAACGCTGCGGGAAAAAATTCGCTGTTACGAAGACAGGTCTGTCGAGACCTGCAGAAAATCCAATTCGATGGGAGTGGAGCGGCCGAAGATCGAAACCATGACCTTCACCTTGCGCTTCTCCAGATTGATGTCGCGCACCACGCCGGTAAAATCCTTGAACGGCCCGTCGATCACCTTGATGGAATCGCCCACCTGGAACGGCACTTCGATCACTTGCGTGCCTTCGGCACGGTCCACGTGTCCGAGAATCCGCTCGACTTCATGCTTGCGCAGCGCCTGCGGCTTGTTCTTCGGACCGACGAAATTAATGACCTGCGGAGTGTTGAGAATCAGATGCTCGGTGGCCTTGTTCAGCAGCATCTCCACCAGCATGTAGCCGGGAAAGAAGACGCGGGTTTTCGCCTTCTTCTTCCCGTCCCGCATCTCAATCACTTCTTCCTTGGGGATCAGCACCTGCGTGATCTGTTCTTCCAGACCAAGCCGCTTCACCTCTTCCATTAGGAAGGATTTGATCTTCTCTTCCTGACCCGTGAAGACATGGATCACATACCAGGCGGATTCGCTGGAAGAAATGGCTGTTTCTGGAGTAGATGTCACGATAATGCTTCTGCTACCTTTTGTAAGCGAAGTACAGTTCCGAGGACCCTTCCCCGCCGGCTAACCCCCGCGCATAACTCTGAAGTCCGCGCACCGCCGCCTTGACGGTTCCGGCCGCCCCCGGTTTTTCCGAAAGCAGGCAATGGTAGAAGGCGTCGAACGCCACTGCTCCCTGCCGTTCGGCCCGGAATCCCGATGTCTCGAGCAACGCCGTCAGCACCGCCGGTTCAAAATCATAAAGATGTCGCGGGGCATCCCAGGCCACCCATGTGCTGCCGTAGACTTTCGCGTCGAGGGACAACGGATTCGGCACCGCAATTGCCAGACGCCCGCTTGCCGTCAGCATCCCGTGCAATTGTTTCAGCGCGCGGTTCAGGTCCGGCACATGTTCCAAAACATGCCACAGCGTGATCAGATCAAACGGCCCCGCATGCGCGGGAACATCCCCGATACTGCCCGACCAGACCGTCAGCCCCAGAGTCGACCGCGCGAATTCCGCGGCAGCCGGATTGGGTTCCACGCCGTAAGCGTCAAAGCCACGCAGCTTGAGCTGGACAATCATCTCTCCCGTCGCGCACCCTACGTCCAGCGCCCGTCCGCCTTTGGGCAGACCTGCCGCCACCCGCGCAGCTTTGCGGCGCATGGTGAAGCGGCGGACAAAACGATAGGCTGTGGTCTTGAGGGAAGCGGCGTTGCCGCTGCTGACAAACGGATCGTAGCCTTCGGCGGCGTAATACGCCGGCAAGGACTCGGTGTCCGGGCGCGGATTCACATAGAGCAGCGTGCAGCCTGAACAGCGCACAATGGAAAAGAACTGACCGGACACCGTCTCAAAGCGATCCCGCACCTCGAGGTGAGGCTGAAAGTCGGGACAGCCGCAGGCCGGACACTGTATGGTCTCGAGTCTCACCTGGCGGCAGCGCCGGCTTATCGAAGAATTTTTTCGAGCGAGAAGGACAGAATGCGATCAACCGCAAAAACCGCAATCGCGAGAATGAAGGACAGAACCAGAATAATGCGCGTGGATTCCATCATCTCCGCACGGGTCGGCCAACTTACTTTGCTCATCTCAGCGCGGACCTGCGTGAGATAGGTGATCAGCTTATTGAACATAACTGTCTTTCACGTGGATTCTTGTCCGCGACGTCAAGATCTCGCGGCGCGGACGTGGCACGGCTGGAGGGACTCGAACCCCCAACACCCGGTTTTGGAGACCGGTACTCTACCAATTGAGCTACAGCCGTCCGGTCTCCCCGTCCCCTATCCCCCCACGCGTGTGGGGGGACAAAGGGGGAAGCACAATGGCCGAAGATTACTCAAGGATCTTAGTCACCGCGCCGGCGCCGACGGTACGGCCGCCTTCACGGATAGCGAAACGCAGACCTTCATCCATGGCGATGTCCGTGATCAGTTCCACGGTCATCACAATGTTGTCGCCCGGCATCACCATCTCCACGCCTTCGGGGAGCTGGATCGAACCGGTCACGTCGGTCGTGCGGAAGAAGAACTGCGGACGGTAGTTCGGGAAGAACGGGGTATGACGACCGCCTTCTTCCTTGGACAGCACGTACACCTGAGCTTCGAACTTGTGGTGGGGCTTGATCGAGTTCGGCGCGCAGACAACCTGGCCACGCTCGAGATCGTTCTTTTCCACGCCACGCATCAGGAGACCCACGTTGTCGCCGGCCATACCTTCATCCAGCAACTTGCGGAACATTTCGATGCCAGTGACGACGGTCTTCTTGTGCTGACCCAGACCGATCACTTCGACGTCCATACCGACCTTGCACACGCCGCGCTCGATACGACCCGTACCCACGGTACCACGGCCGGTGATCGAGAACACGTCTTCGACGGGCATCAGGAACGGCTTGTCCTTGTCGCGCATCGGCTCGGGAATGTAATTGTCCACGGCGTCCATCAGCTCGTAGATGCACTTCGTCTTGACGGGATCGTCAATGTTGGACAGCGCGTCCAGAGCGGACCCCTTGATCACGGGAATATCGTCGCCGGGGAAGCCATACTTGCTGAGCAGGTCACGGACTTCGACTTCGACCAGTTCCAGCAGTTCGGGATCATCCACGAGATCGGTCTTGTTGAGGAAGACGACCATGGCGGGCACGTTCACCTGCTTGGCCAGCAGCACGTGTTCACGAGTCTGCGGCATGGGGCCGTCGTCGGCGCCTACCACCAGAATCGCACCGTCCATCTGAGCGGCACCTGTCACCATGTTCTTGATGTAGTCGGCGTGGCCCGGACAGTCAACGTGAGCATAGTGGCGCTTCACGGTTTCGTACTCTGCATGGTGGACGTTAATCGTGACGCCACGGGCCTTTTCTTCCGGAGCGTTGTCGATTTCGTCGTACTTCTTCGCCTGCGCCAACCCTGTCTTAGCCAGAATCTGTGTAATGGCCGCCGTAAGGGTGGTCTTACCGTGATCCACGTGGCCGATCGTGCCGATGTTCACGTGGGGCTTATTGCGCTGGAACTTGGCCTTGGCCATCCTGAATGAACCTCCTCAAAAAGCTTGAAGATCTATTGATTTCTTGTCGAATTAGTGATATAAAAACGGTTCGCTATGAGAACACGATCCGCCAACTGCCGCGAAGTCCAAACCTAATTATACTTATTTGAACGATTTCGGTTCCCGGGAAGTCCCCGGAGGAATAACGGGCAGTTGTTTGGGTGGAAGGAACGGTAGATTGGATTTGACTGAGCAGTATCTACAAAAACCCAACCGAATGGAGCTCTTGAGCGGGTTTGAACCGCTGACCTCGTCCTTACCAAGGACGCGCTCTACCAACTGAGCTACAAGAGCAAAAACGAAATGAAAAACCAAAAACGAAAAGTCCGCGCTTTTCTCATTTTTCGTTTCTTATTTCTAATTTTCCGTGGAGCGGGCGACGAGGTTCGAACCCGCGACATTCAGCTTGGAAGGCTGATGCTCTACCAACTGAGCTACGCCCGCACGAAAAACACTGTCAAATACCGTCAACCCGCTGATTAAGAGTCAGCAGCTCCGCCAACGATATAAGGCGGATCGTAGAAGCGCGAAAAAGAGCCCCTTGAGGCACTCGCCGTCGGGCTCGAACACCTTAAGCTCTGAGTATCAACCAACTTAGCTGGTCGAAATCGTGTACAAGAAGTGGTGGCGGGTGGATTCGAACCATCGTAGGCGTATGCCAGCAGATTTACAGTCTGCCCCCTTTAGCCACTCGGGCACGCCACCAAATAGGCCTCTCCAAGGGTGCGCGTGCGCGCCAAAAAGAATGCTCGAGCTGGCGACAGGACTTGAACCCGCAACCTGGTGATTACAAATCACCTGCTCTACCAGTTGAGCTACGCCAGCGGCGAAAACACACCTCGGAAAATGCAAGACCCTAAGTTAAGCACGACATTTATCTTTGTCAAGGCCCTTCGTTGCATTTTCCACAGCTTTTGAGGAGAATTTGAGGTTTTTGCCCATGTTGTCCTCCCGCCGCTGCCTCCGCCTCCTCATTTACGGTGCCAAACCGTCCCACCCGCCCGGTCCTCGATGATCACATTCCGGTCGGCAAGCTCCTGCCGGATGCGGTCCGCCGCTGCCCAGTCCTTGGCCTTGCGGGCTTCGTTGCGGGCTTGGATCAACAGTTCAATCTCCTCGTCGCTCTCCCCTTCCCCGGCCTGGTCCACATCGAGGAACCCGAACACCGAGTCCAGTTTCCGCAGCGTTCCGCGCGCCACCTCAGCCTCGGTAGGTCCGATCTTCTGTTCGGCGCAAAGCGTATTGACGTCGCGGATCAGATTGAAGAGCACGGCCAGCGCGTTGGGATAGTTCAGATCGTCATCCATCGCCGCCACAAATTCCGCTTCGTGCCCCGCCAGCATGGCCGGCAGATCCTGCGCCCCGGCACCTTCGGCAAACTTCAGGTTGCGGACGCAGGCGTCGATCCGCTCGAGCCCTCCCCGCGCCGCTTCCAGTCCGGCCTGCGTGAAATTGAGCTTCTGACGGTAGTGCGCCGACAGCAGCGCATACCGGATTTCGCGCGGCTTCCATCCCTGCGACGTCAAATCTTCCAGCGTGTAGAAGTTGCCCAGGGACTTGGACATCTTCGCGCCTTCTACCAGCAGATGCTCGTTGTGCAGCCAGTAGCGCGCCAAGCGCTTGTCAGTCACGCCTTCCGTCTGCGCGATCTCATTCTGATGATGCGGGAAAATCAGATCCACCCCGCCCGTGTGAATGTCGAAGTCTTTACCCAGATACTTCAGCGACATGGCCGAGCATTCGAGGTGCCATCCGGGCCGCCCCTTCCCCAGCGCCGTATCCCAGAAGACGTCGCCGTCATCGGTCCCCCAGCCCTTCCACAGGGCGAAGTCCCGGGCGCTCTCTTTCTCGTATTCGTCCGACGCTACGCGCTCGCCCAGCCGCATGCCGCTCATGTCCAGCCGCGCAAACTGTCCGTACGTGGGAAAGGTCTCTACCTTATAATAGTAGGAGCGATCCGCCTCGTACGCGTGACCGCGCTCGGTCAGCGTTTGCACAAGGTTCACCATCTCCGGAATATGGTCTGTCGCCCGTGGGTGCAGGTCAGCCTTCTGAATCCGCAGAACATCCCATTCGTCGAAGAAAATCTGGATAAAACGGTCGGTGAACTCCCGCAGCGAAACGCCTTCCTTCTGCGCACCGCGAATCGTCTTGTCGTCGATGTCGGTGAGGTTCATCACCGAAAAGACCTGATAGCCGCGATACTTCAGATACCGCCGCAGCAGATCCACGAACAGGAACGCGCGAAAATTGCCGATATGTGCACGGTCATAAACCGTCGGTCCGCACGAATACATCGCCACCTTCCCAGCGTCCCGCGGAACGAACTCGTCCACCTGCCGGGTCAACGTATTATAAAAGCGAAGGGACATAGGCGATCAGACCTTCCACATGTTCAAAAACCAATTAACATCGACGGCTCTGCCCAGAGCAGACCTGACCTTCTCCCGCACCTCTTTCTCCAAATTGGGCGTGAGTTCAGGGTAAACAATGACCAGTTCAAGAGCGACATCCGAGTCCGGCCTTGACTTCAAAGCTACGAGTCGATTTTGAGGGGAGAAGATTTGGAGAGCGTGCCCGCTTGGTGGGCGGCTGCAAGCATCCGTTGGTAGCGCCGCCAGTAGGCGACCGTCGAGACCACCATCATGGCAATGGTGATCCACATCAGGATATCGGGAATGAGCACCTGTTGGAAGAAATCATTCATGTAGATCGTATAGACGATCAGCGTCAGCGCCTCGCAGACCATCGTGATCTTGCCGAGCCAGTTGGAAGTCACGATGATGCCCATGCGCCGGTGCGCATCCCATGCCCCGGTAAGCACGAGGGCATACCGGATAATCAGCGCAACCACAAAATACAGCGGCAGCGGCGGATCGCGCCAGGGCATTGCCAGAAACAGAGCCAGAAAACCGATCCAGATTTTATCGGCCAGTGGATCCAGCACCTTGCCCCACTCGGATTCCTGATGGAAATGCCGCGCAATCAGACCGTCCAGCAGATCCGTCAACAGCGCCACCCCCATCACGCCCATCGCCAGCCAATTCGAATCCCTGCCCTCATGCAAAAAGAAATAGAGCGGCACCAGCAGCACCAGTCTGCCGATGCTGAGGATGTTGGCAAAGGTCCAAAGTCTTTGGGAGGAATCAGGCAAACGTGTCTCTTCTATTTTGGCTTCTATGGCTCGTGGCTTCTATTCCAAGGATTTGATGACTCGTTCCAGTTCAGCCTTGGCCCATTCCTTGTCGCTGAACTCGTGCAGGATGTGATTCTCGCTGTCCGAGAGCTGCACCGGATATTTGCCCGTAAAGCAGGCCGTACAATACTTGTCCGGTTCATCATGGGTGGCGGCCAGCATGCCTTCAACCGAGATGTGCTTCAGCGAGTCCACCCCCAGATAGTCCCGCACCTGGTCCTGCGTGTTCCACGCGGCAATCAGTTCCTTGCGGGTCGGGAAGTCCATGCCGTAAAAGCAGGGGTACAAAATCGGCGGTGACGCCACGCGCACGTGAATTTCCTTCACCCCCGCCCGCCGCAGCACCCCCACCAGTTTCTTCAAGGTGGTGCCGCGCACAATCGAGTCTTCCACCAGCACCACGCGCTTATCCTTCAGCACTCCCACCACCGGGTTGTATTTCACCCGCGCATTAAAGGAGCGCATGAACTGGGACGGATTAATAAAGGTCCGGCCAATATAATGGTTGCGGATCAGCCCCAATTCGAACTTGATGCCGCTCTGATGCGAATAGCCCAATGCCGATGTGTTGGACGAGTCCGGCACCGAGATCACAATATCCGCTTCCGCCGGCGCTTCCTGCGCCAGAATCTTCCCCAGCTTCCGCCGCGTGCGGTCCACCGAATCGCCGAAGATCCGGCTGTCGGGCCGGGCAAAATAAATCAACTCGAAAACGCACATATGCAGCGCTGCCGGGGCATAACGGTGGCTCTCCATGCCATTCACCGAAACCGTTACAATCTCGCCCGGCTCAACATCCCGCACGTAGGTTGCATCAATCAGGTCCAGCGCACAGGTCTCGGAAGCGGCAACAATCGTATCACCCTTGCCCCCGAGGCACAAGGGCCGGAATCCGCTCGGGTCGCGCGCCACCACCATTTCATCCTTGGTCAGAAACAGCAGCGAAAACGCTCCGCGTACCTGAAGCAGGGCTTCCGAGATCCGCCCCCGCAGAGTCGGCTCATGGGAATGGGACACGAGATGCACAAACAGCTCCGTGTCCGATTCCGTCTGAAAGATCGCGCCCTCTTCCTCCAGTTTGGCACGGAGTTCGCGGGCATTCGTCAGGTTGCCGTTATGCGCAACCGCCAGCGGACCGTCTTTGGTCCGCACCACGAGAGGCTGGATGTTCGCCAGTATCGAACCGCCCGCGGTTGAATATCGTACATGGCCAATCGCGCGGTTACCCGTGAGGGAATTGAACTTCGAATGGTCATTAAACACGTCGGCAACCAGACCCATGCCCCGCACATCAAACAGCGCGCTCCCGTCGGTCGAAACGATTCCGGCGGATTCCTGCCCGCGGTGTTGCAACGCAAACAGGCCCAGATACGTCAGTTCAGCAGCATGGGGGTGTCCAAAGACACCCATGATCCCGCAATGGTCGCGGGGCTTGTCGTCCAGAATGATGTCAGCCTCCGGCAGATTAGAACTTACAAATATACGGCAGTGCTTAGTTTTTGTCAACCTTAAGAAAAGAAATCCGGCGCGCGGGCACCGGCTTCCCCTTGCAAGTTCAAAACCGTATTGGTATCTTATTCAATGCTCTTAAGTCGGTCTGTCTATTAGCCTTTGCAGCCGAAAATCCACAGGCAAAGGTACACACAAACGCCGAATAATTAACAGCTTGACTTTTAACCGCTCTTTTCTTAGCCCGGCCATTTCCAGTACCCGGCAGAGCGACTTAAAGTTCCCCATTTTCAGTAGCTTGACCCCAATCATTCGGCCAGTGCCCGCCCGCGCCGGATGTTGATCCTTTGCATTTCGGAGGTATCACAGAAATGAAGGTTTTGATTACCGGGGGCGCAGGTTTCCTCGGTCTGCACGCCGCTCATTGCTTTTCCGACAAAGGTTGGGACGTTGTCCTCGAAGATATCGCCCCGTATGAGAAGCAGGAATACCAGCCCGGAACCGTTTTTGTCACCCATGATGTGAGGGATCGCCCCGGATTTGACGCCATGCTGAAGGAGCACAAGCCGGACGTCATCGTGCATGCGGCTGCCGCCCTCCCCTTGTGGAAACCAGAGGACATCTTTTCGACGAATGTGGAGGGCACCCGCAATTGCCTCGACGCCGCATTGGCCTCCGGCGTGCCTCGCGTGATCTTCATCTCCTCCACCTCGGTTTACGGAATTCCCGATCATCACCCGCTTTTTGAGACCGATAAGGTTCAGGGTGTCGGCAACTATGGTATCAGCAAGATTCAGGGCGAAGAAATCTGCCTGAAATACCGCGACAAGCTCTGCGTTCCTATCGTCCGTCCCAAGTCCTTCATCGGTTCCTACCGTCTTGGTGTGTTTGCCATCCTGTATGACTGGGTGGAGAACGGTAAGCGCATCCCCATGATCGGCAACGGCAAGAACCGCTACCAGCTCCTCGAGGTCGACGATCTCGCCGAAGCCATCTTCCTTGCCGCTACGTTGGACCCGAAGAAAGTCAATGACACCTTCAATATCGGCGCGGAGAAGTTCACCACGGTACGGCAGGACATGCAGGCCATGTGCGACTTCGCGGGCAATGGTGCGCGGCCTATGGGCACGTGGGCGGCTCCCATTAAGGCCTTGCTGGCGCTGTTCGAAGCATTGCACCTTTCCCCGCTCTACAAGTGGATCTATGGCACCGCCGACCAGGATAGCTTCGTGTCCATTGATAAGGCCAAGAGTGTCCTCGGCTGGCAGCCCAGGTATTCCAATGCCGACGCCCTGATCCGCAGCTACCAATGGTATCTGGACCACAAGCACGAGATCGCCAAAGGCACCGGCGTCACTCACCGCATTGCCTGGAATCAAGGCATCCTGAGATTCTTCAAGAAATTCATGTAGAACGTCTATGAAAAGCCTGTTCGCACTCCTTTGCCTGCTCCCGGCTCTGCTGCTTGCACAGCCCGCGCCATCCAAACCGGATTGGAGCGCATGTCAGTTTCTCATAGGCGAGTGGACCGGAGGCGGCGGGGGCAGTCCGGGCCAAGGGACAGGTTCTTTTATCTTCGCGCCCGATTTGCAAGGCAGGGTGATCACCCGCAAGAATATTGCGGAATATCCTGCCACCAAGGATCAACCCGCCTACCGGCACGACGATCTGATGGTAATCTACCAACTACCGGATCATGCCACCCGCGCAGACTACTACGATAATGAAGGCCACGTGATTCGCTACGGCGTGGAATTCGCCGCCGACAAGAACGCTGTCATCTTCCTCAGCGATTCACTGGCGGGCCAGTCTCGTTATCGCTTGACCTACACCCGCACCGACAGCGCAGATGTGACCATCCGCTTCGATGTCGCCGTTCCCGGATCGGGCGAAGGGTTCAAGACCTACATTCAGGCGACGGCTCACAAGAAGTAACAACGTTCCGTTCATACTCACCGTATTGGCTTCAAGGAGGGTTGCTCATGGCACATGGCAAGGCTTTTTTCCGGCATGTCCGGATCTTCTCGGTGCTTGCGGTCCTTAGCGTGCTGTTTGCGGTCAAGCCCGCATCTTCGACTCCCTACTGGACTCCCCAGCAGATCGCTGAGGAATTCCAGCGGACTCACGCCACGCAGGATCCCTCCCTCCGCCCCACCGCTCCCCATGGACGGCGCCATGCCCTTGACGATATCGCCTACTTCCAGCACTATCGCATGCTCTGCGATTTTCTGGTCGGTCTGCAATTTACCGACGCCGGCTCCAATCATGGCGGCATGATCGAAGGTGAGAGCGGCAGCGATCACAGCATTATTGAGACCGATAACACCCAGGAAGCCATCCGCGTCTGGTCGCAGTATGCCATCTGGACCGGCGACACGGCCACCTACGGTCCGCATATCCGCATGGCCCAAGGGTATCTTTCCCTGTGGCCTGCCTGGCGTGAAGGCGCGGGATACTATTCCGGTCACAATTGCGGCTGGGGGTTCGAAGCCGTAGCCAAGTACCGCCAAGCCTATAATGATACGACGTGGAATTGGTACGCGGACAGTTGCGCCTGGTGGACGATGATCAATACGCTGGTCATCAATGAGACTTCGCACGATCTTTCTCAGCTTGATCCGCTGGCAGCAGGACTGGCCATCGGTGGCATGTATCCGCATGCGGTTTACCGGCAGCGTACCGACTGGACCAATCACGCCCTTAACACCGCGCGCTCCATCAAACGCTGGTTCGAGAACTATCCGCAGCGTCTAAGCGGCAATGAGAGCTGGGCTCTCTGCGGCGGCACCGCACTGTGGGGACTCTGCGAGAGCCTGTTCGCGGCCTATCCCGACAGCGGCGAAGCGTGGATCAACCAATACGGTTCACAGCTTCGTGTCTGGTCTTCCAGCGGCACGTGGAACCATTCCTATAATGCGTGGTACTGCAACGCTCAGAACAAGTGCTTTGAACTTACGGGCGATTCCACCTACTGGAATAATGCCGTGTTCATCACCGATTCTCTGATCGGTCTGGATACCGACAACGACGGCGGCATTACTCCCGGCCGGAGTTATCCCGTCACCAATGACGCGTCGTGGGTCAGTTCCTACATGGGCTGGATGGGGATGGAGCGCATCATCAATCGCATGCCGCACTTTGATGTGGCAGCGCGGGCATTCATCTCTCCCAATCCCGTCCTGCCGCATCTGGCCGGGGATTCGCTGCTGATCTCGGCCTCCGTCGTCAACAACGGTATTGAAGCCCAGACCCTGTGGGTGCGGGTTTCGGGCCTTGCCTATTCCGATTCCGTTTCCATTCGGTTGGAAGGCGGACGCGACAGCGTCATCACCATGCCCCATCGCTGGGTTATGGCCGATGATTCCACCCTGCCGCCGTCTTGCCCGCTCGTCCTGCACGTGACTGCGCCTGCCGATGACAATGCGGCCAACGATACGCTTTCAACCGCCTTTGACATCCGGCGCGGCGTGAACGTTTTCGGCGCAATTACCGGAGTGTCTCCGCAGGATCATTTCCCCGTGCGGATCGAATTCTACAATGGTTCGTATCCGGATTCGGTCTGGACTGCCGTGGAGCAGTCCAATGATAGCCTCTATACCAACGGCCCGCGTCATCTGATGGCCGGCATCAACACGATTCGCGTGATTCCGCCGTTGCGCTATATGGATGCTCGCCAGAATGTGACCTTGACCCCGGGCGCGATTCCGCAACAGGTGGACTTCACCCTCGGCGGAACAGATGTCGCCTTGATCGACAACAGCCCCGGCGACACGCTGGAACGGTTCTACGAAACGTCGCTGGAGCCGTTTAGTCTACATGTGCGAACCTGGGATCTGGCCGCCCTCGGTATGGTGGATTTGACCTCTATCCCCACCGTCATCTGGTTTACGGGGAATGCGGTATCGCCGACTCTTGGCAGTTTGGGCCGCAACGGCATGATGGAGTACCTTAACGGTGGTGGACGCCTGATCCTGTCCGGACAGAACATCTCCGACGATACCAGTAACACGGCATTCCTGCGCGATGTTCTGCATTGCTCACCGCGCAACAACGCAACCAACCTCCGGCGCGTATTCGGTGAAGAGGATGATACCACGTTCAGCGGTGTAGACCTGTACCTGCTGGGCCAGGGCGGCGCACAGAACCAAACCAGCCCGTCTTCCATCTTTGTATTGCCCGGTTCAGAAGGAATTCTGCATTTTGCCGCCGGCACTCAGGATACCTGCGGCGTCAAAGGAGCCTACGGCGATGGGCGCTACATCTTCCTCAGCGTCGGTCTTGAAGCGGCTTCCGGCATCAGCCAGTCCACCACACGCACCGATTTTCTGACGCGCTGCTTTGCCTGGCTGAACAGCGCGTCCTACTCGGCGCCGCGCGCTGAGCTTCCCGTGAGTCTGACTCTCAGCCAGAATTTCCCCAATCCCTTCAACCCGACCACTACCATCAGCTTCCTTGCGCCGCGCGGTGCAAAGCCGGTGCGCCTGACCATCTATAATCTGCTCGGTCAGGAAGTGCGCACGCTGTATGACGGTCTCGGCATGGGCACTTCGCAAACCGTCACGTGGGATGGCTTGAGCGCCGCCGGTGTTCCGGTCTCCAGCGGCATGTATGTTTACCGGCTGCGCGCGGGCTCGTCCACGCTGGTGCGGCCACTGCAGTTGGTGCGTTAGGCCCTCGTGAGCGGACTTTTCTCCTTCCGGCGCGGCAATCCCGGTCAGGTGTGGGCGTGGGCGACCTACGATTTCGCCAACTCTGCCTACGCCACCACCATCATGGCCGTGATCTTCAACACCTACTACGCCGGTGTGGTGGCTGGAGGCCCGAACGGAACAGAAATCTTCGGCGTCCGAGTCCCCGGCGCGTCGCTGTTCACGTTCTTTGTCTCCGCGTCGATGATCCTGATCGCCGTGACCTCTCCCTTGCTGGCCACCTTGAGTGATCTGGCGGGCTTGAAAAAGCGCATGCTCGCGCTGCATCTTGCCGTCGGAGTGCTATCAACAGCGGCGCTGTACACGGTGAGTCAGGGAAACTGGCTCTGGGGCGGCGTGCTGTTTCTGCTGAGTCAGCTCGGCTTTGCCGGCGGCAATGTCTTCTACAATGCCATGCTCTACGACGTGGCCGACGCGCAGGATTTCGGCAAAGTCTCCGGCCTTGGCTGGGCGTGGGGCTACATCGGCGGCGGCCTGCTGCTCGCCCTGAATCTTGTCATGCTGCAATTCCCGCAGCTTCTCGGACTTCCGGCAGGCTACTTTAGCGTACAGGACTGTTTCCTCTCCGTCGCCATCTGGTGGGCGATATTTTCTATTCCTATTCTGCGAGCCGTGCCCACAGCCAAGGTCGCCGGCCCGGTTCACCTCCGCCAGAGTCTGCGCCAGTCCATTCGCACGCTGCAGCTCTTGTTGCCACGCCTAAAGGAACTGCCGCACTTCTCGCGCTTCTTCTTTGCCTATTTGCTCTTCAATGACGGCATCGAAACCGTGATTGTAATGGCCTCGATCTTCGGTAATCAGGAATTGCACCTTTCGCAGTCCGATCTGATCCTGTTTTTTCTCATGGTGCAATTCGTCGCCTTCTTCGGATCGCTGATTTTCGGCTGGCTGGCCGACCTGCTGGGCAATCGCACCACTATTCTTGTCAGTCTGCTCGGCTGGCTGCTCGTTGTGCTTTGGGGCTGGCAGTTGGGCATCTTCGGCAATGCGGTGGGCGAGTTCTGGATTCTCGGCGTCATTACCGCGCTCGTCATGGGCGGCTCGCAGGCGGCGTCGCGTTCCTTGCAAGCCGTGCTGATTCCCGAAGGACGTTCGGCGGAGTTCTTCAGCTTCTTCGGGATCTCCGGGAAATTCGCCAGCGCCGTGGGACCCTTGATTTTCGGTTTTGCGGTTTTTCTCACCGGCAGTCTGCGCTACGGCATGTTATCGCTGATCATCTTCTTCCTTGCGGGCTTCCTGCTCCTGCTCCGTGTCAATGAAGCCGAAGGCCGCCTGCAGGCTGAGCAATTCAAATAGAAATACGAATTCGTCCTTTCCCCCGCTTCTCTAAGGCATTCACTCATGTTTGGAGATACAATGAAGTCTATCGTGCTTGCGTTCGTCCTGATCGGCCTGCTGGGCGTACCGGCCTTTGCCCGCGCGGCGGAGCCATCCTCCACGGACATGCCGGAACTCTGTTCGCTGCTCGCGCTGTTCTCTGCCCATGCCAGCTCGACCGATGGCGTGCGTTTGAACTGGACGCTGGACAAACAATCCCCCACGATTACCATGTTCCGGATTTACCGGGGCTATGAGGAGTTGGGAAACTTCGCGGTCGTCGCCGAGGTCCCGGTGCATACCACCAAGGACGCCATGGAATACAGTTTCACCGATAGCACGGTGCGCTCCGGTGTCAGCTATTTCTATAAGCTGGCCGCGCTCGGCCAGAAGAGTGAATCCGTTTTCCCCGTGGTGATCACGGCCACTCCGCCGATGCCCGGCGAGGGCGATTCCCGTGAACTCGTGCCCATTGCCATCGTCAAGGGCGACAAGATCGCTCTCTACGTGCGCGACGGCGGCCACGTCAAGCTGGCCATTGCGTTGCCCGCGAAAACTCTGGTGGATGACAATCTGAAGCCCGGCATTTACGAATTCGACCCGCCCGCCAACGCCAAGTCCGGCCTGAAGCTGCACCTCGAACACGAGAAGGGTTACAAGACCGACGTCACCTGGCCGACAAAATAACGACACACCATCCGATACGTCAAAGGGCCGGCTCATCAGAGCCGGCCCTTTTTGCAGGGCAACCGGGAAAATCCCTAAGCCACAGCTTACCAGCAGTGCGGGTCACTCAAGGGGTGAATGCACGCCTTAGCGAGACAGTCATTGCCGCAATGACTGCAGCCGGTAGTGACTTGGCAAGGCCGCAGGCATACGGCAAGCGTATAACTCACCCCCGCGGTCAAGGTCACTTTGCACTCATTCTGACATTGCCCCGCTAAACAATCACCGCTCTTGCAACTGCCAATCAGGGTCCCCGTATTGGTCTCATAAACTTCGGCACAGGCGGCGCAGTCCCAACAGTTGCCCGCAGTGCAGGCCGTCCACGTATCGAAGTAGTAGATCCCCGTCGATTCGACAACAAACCTCGAGGCCGAGCAATTCATGACGCTGCCGGGCGGGCATTGCGTTTGTGTTGCATCACACCCTGTGTCGGTAACAATGACGACGGGCAAAGCCCACCCGAGCCCCGGCAGCATTACCGCCAATGCTAACGCAAGTAAGAGCACCTTCATCCGCACCTCCAACTTTGGTCAGTGAATATCTTCGATCCAAACCGACATTGAACCAGCCGCTGTCTTTTCCTTGTGCAAAATCGTCCGCGAATGAACATCGGTTGGTCACTGCGTCATTATAATGCTTAGTATAGCAGGAATCAATAGGTGTCGGCACAGAGCACCTGTATTTGCCACGTAGAAATTGACACATCAATTTATGCACTGCTTGTCGCAAATGGCGTTCGCACGGGTGAATTGCAAAGCGCCGGACACCAAATGGGATGTGTTGCGTCGAAATGGGGAGTGCGCGGATGCGTCTCGCCCGATCATGCCTCTGCCGAGACAGGTGAGCTAATCAGGCAGGCCGATTTGCCCGGACAATCAAAGGGCCGGCTCATCAGAGCCGGCCCTTTCTATTTTCTGCACATTCAGCTTAATCCCGCGACTTCTGAATCAACCTCAAAAGCTGCGCATGCACCTGTGGTGTAGCCCCCAGAATGTCCCCGCTTTGCAGGAAACCGCGTTTGCCTTCAAAATCGGAACAGATCCCGCCGGCCTCTTCGACAATCAAAGCCCCAGCAGCCACGTCCCATGGCGACAGCCGGTGTTCCCAGAAGCCGTCAAAAATCGCCTGCGCGGTCCAGCACAAATCCAGAGCCGCACTTCCCGCGCGGCGGATACCCCGCACCTCCGGAAAGATCGCCGCAAACTCCTTCAGATAACTTGCCAGTTCATCCACATAACGGCGCGGGAAGCCGGTAGCAACAACCAAATCCCCTAAATCCGTCTTCGGTGAGCCCTTTAGCGGCAAATCACCGTGGTAGCTGCCCTTTCCCTTGGAGCCATAGAATAAGTCCCCTGTGACCGGATTGTACACCACGCCGCAACGCAACTTCGCATCTGTGCGGTCTGCGGTCTGTGCCATGCCGATGCTCACGGCAAACACCGGAAACTGCTGCACAAAATTGGTGGTCCCATCCAGCGGATCCACGTACCAGACCGGCCCATTCCCATCCTGTCCGTGACCTTCTTCCGAGACGATTGCCGCCTCGGGCATCTCCCGCTTCAGAAAGTCCGTAATTACCTCTTCTGATGCCACGTCCGCTGCGGTAACAAGATCCCCCTTGCCCTTCTCATGGATCTGCTTTGTCTGAAGCTGCTGCCAGAAACTTAGCAATACATCGCCACCCAGGCGCGCCGCCTCCAGTGCAATGTCTACTTCCGGCGACAACGATTTGGCGCGGGAGAAAATATCGGATGTCGGCATAAGGTCTAACCCGGTTTGGTGACAGGCCACAAAAGCAAACGAGACCGTAAGGTCTCGAATGCCGTTCAGGGAGAGTGAGCCAAGATACGAAGAATGCCAAAGCCAATCAAGTTCTCGGGGCGGGCCGCGGACAGGACAGGTGAAGCTTGCGCAGGTCCGAGGACATGCTGCATTGCGCCGTCCAGTTTTCCTCGCGCAGCCGCTGAAGGTAAGACTCCAAAGGTCCCGCCACGTCCATCGGATTCTGCTGCATGATCAGATGCCCGATCACGTTCACCATCACCACCGCCTCATTGGCGGACGTGGCAAACTCCATTTCCGAAATGCCCTTGCTGAAGTCGTGCAAGCTAAGGGAACTGATCACAAACTCATCCATCGCCGCGGCCACGTGCCCATACACATACTTGATAACGGGCAGATCCGGCGCCAGAGACACCTGCTTCTTGACCTTATGCTTGAAGGCCAGATTGGATTCGAGGAACCGCAATTCATTCTGCAGCAGGTCATTTACCGAGTAATACTCGGCTGCCGTGCAACTTCCCCGGTTGATCCGCTGCACCAGCACCTGCAGCAGGTCGGCCAGATGCTTGGCATTCCGGGCCAGAATATCCACATTGGTCCGGTTCCGGTCGAACTGTTTGGCCAATTCCGCCCGTTCCGCTTCGGCCAGGCTCTCAAGCTGCGCCACCAGTTCCTCGATGGTAGAGGCGCGTTTCTCCAGAAGCTGTGTGGCCCCTAACACTCCGGAAAGCGGTGTGGCCAGGTTGTGGATGATTCCGGGCAACAGAGAGCCCAAAAAGGCAAGATCAAGGGCTTGAAATTCCTGTGGAAGCATCCGCCCTTCGGAAGGGCTCGCGGTGGGTTCAGATGAACCGGGATTATGAAGGCTACGTTCACTCATGCTGACTCTTTGTACTCATCAACTGGCAAATGGGTTCGACTAACTGGACGCTTGGTCTTGATTTTTCAAGAGATTCTGAGTAAGTTCTCGGATGCCGGGGGCGAAGTCAGCGTGAGGGTATTCACTACAGCCCTTGGGATGGCCTTCCGACTCACCTAAAGCAAAATCGAGACCTGTTTCGCCGCCTGACCCCACATCTTGGGAGCCGTTGCCGCCAAGCCACATCTGCTGGCGTCATCTGCTAAGTCAGAATCCTCAGACTACGTGGTAGGACATGGCATTTGGGATGCCCCAAGCCCTTCGCACACAGACGGCGAACCGAAGAGCCTGCCCCTGCTGTGAAAACAGCCGCCATTGTAGCAGGGAGCACAACCAAAGGCCATCCGCCAACCGTCGCACGATCATCGTACCGAAGTTCGCGTGTCAGCAATAGTGGATACCGTTTGCAGCTTCTGCATAATGCCACGCCGTCTATCCCTGATGTCGCGATCTTCACGCAGCAAATATTTTCACCCGGTCCCGCTTTGCAGCGCGTCGGGGAAAGGAACTCCCTTTCCCACATATCCCCTTTGTAACGCATGTCGTGCTGATGCGACGCATCGTGGAATTGTGCATGCTCCATGTGGAATCCGGGCGACGCTGCCTATAGCAGCGCCGGCGACGATACATTGTGATACAGTCACGGACCGCTCCGCAACGCGTGTCCGCCATAGTAACCTCACCAAGAGATGATAGCGTGAAGACTCTCTTCAACGCGAGCAACCGTCGGGCTATCGGCTACTGGCTTCATCGCCACCGCAAGTGGGGACTTGTGCCACTGCTCGGTATCGGACTGTTCATGCCCATTCACGAATGGCCTGTGCGCAGCGGCAACTTCATGATGATCGCCGGCGCGATGGGCATTCTCTTCGGCACACTCCTGCGCATCGTCTGCTACCGCTTCACGGGATCGCACAATCCACTGGATGTCTATGATCCCAGCGCCATGAAGACCGAAGGCCCTTACGCCGTGACGCGCAATCCGGTCTATCTGGCAGAAGGCGCCATTGCGCTGGGCATTGCCATGATGTCGCGCATGCCGTGGTTTGTGCTGGTCACGCTGGTTTGTGGGGGGATTGTGACCGCGCTGGTCATTGAGTGGGAAGAACTCGCGCTGCACGAACGCTATGGCGAGGCGTATGCCGACTACTGCCGCACCGTGCCACGCTGGTTTTCCTTCGGACGGATGGTGCAACCCGACAGCTTTACCAAAACCCGTGGACGGGTAAGACTGCTTGCCGCTATCCGTGCCGAAAGCGCAATGCTGCTCATCGGCCTCTTGGCAATTCTGGCTTTTCTGGCAAAGGCAAATTTCGAAATATTCCATTCAGGATACTGAACCGCAAGCGCCGCCGGTGGCTTGCGACGGACGTAAGGAGAACGAACTTGGCAACTGTAGCTGAACAGATGGCCGCCTTCACGGAGAAGGTGCGCTACGAAGACCTTTCGACGGAAGCCGTACACCATGTCAAGCGATTCCTCTGGGACTCGCTGGGATGTGCCTACGGCGGACTGAATACCCGCGATGCCTCGATGATGCGGGACTTCATGCGGGACCTCGGCGGCCCCGGCGATTCCAGCATTATCGGCACGGGCGAACGTGCCCCAGCCGTGCACACCAGCCTGGTCAACGGGCTGCTCATCCGCGCACTGGACTACAATGACATCTATTGGAATCAGGATCCCTGCCACCCCTCGGATCTCATTCCTGCCGCTCTAAGCACCGGCGAAGCCCGTGGTAAATCGGGCAAAGATCTGATCCTCGGTATCGCTCTGGCCTATGAATTTGAAATGCGCATCTGTCAGGCGGGCCTGCCCGGCATCCGCGAGCGCAAGTGGCACCATGCCGCGCTGACCGCGTTTGTCTCACCGCTGGTCGCCGGCAAGATGCTGGGACTGGATGCGGCTAAGCTGACCCACGCTATGGGTATCTCCGGTTCACATTCCATGACACTGGGCTGCGTGACCGCAGGCAAGCTTACCATGATGAAGAATACCGTCGATCCCATGGCCACCCAGAGTGGCGTCGTCGCGGCGCTGCTGGCGGAAAAGGGCTACCAAGGCCCGGCCCACGTGATTGATGGCAAGGAAGGCTTGACCGAATGTCTCGGTCCCGACTGGGATCTGGGCCGGCTGACCGATGGTCTGGGACAGAGCTGGCAGGTCATCCAGTGCGGCATGAAGGCTTTCCCCACCGAGGCCCTTACTCACGCGCCGATCTCCGGCGTGCTGGACCTTGTGCTGGAAAACAAGCTGAAGGCCGAAGAAATCGAGTTGGTGGAGATCGACACGCTGGCGAAGGCGGCGGACATTCTCTCCGATCCATCCAAGTACAATCCCACCACCCGCGAAACCGCCGACCATTCCCTGCCCTACTGCCTCGCGGCGGCCATGGTGCTGCATCGCGTAACCCCGGACATCTTTGAGGAAGAGTATCTGTTCAATCCGCAGATCCGCGAAACGCTGCCCAAAATCAAGGTCCGTGCCGAACCGGCCTTCGAGAAGCTATTCCCCAAGATTCAGCCGTGCAACGTCCGCATCGCTATGAAAGATGGCCGCAAGTTCTCCAAGCATCTGGACTGGCCTAAGGGGGATCCACGCTCCCCGATGAGCGAGCAGGAACTCGATGTTAAGGTGAAGAGCCTCGCCGCCGGCAAACTTTCCGATGGCGCATTAAGCAGACTGCGCGAAATGATCTTCCATCTGGAAACCGTACCCAATATCGGTGACCTGATGAAAGCCACCAGGATCGACATGTAGGCAGACGCTATCTGATCAAACGCAAGAGCCGCTCCCGATGGGGCGGC
Source organism: bacterium (assembly GCA_036504735.1). NCBI lineage: Bacteria > bacterium. Next base: position 428,051 of record DASXUQ010000010.1, on the reverse strand, counting down.
TCTTTTGCTGGCTGCGCGGGAAAACGGATTCTCCCGCTGAACTTTTCAAGGTTTACAGAGCGAACACCGACGACGCCGGAGCGGACAGCCGCACCGAAGGCCCCCACCACTCGAAGGCTGTGTGACGGGTCAGCAGCATCACTTGACGGCGTGAACTGAGACGCACGAGGGCGATGCGCACCTGGGTCAAGTGCCGTTCATCCAGTCGCGACAATGCTTCATCCCACACCACCGGACCGGCCTCCAGATCCTGCAGATACTCCAGCACTGCCACGCGAATGGCCAGATAAATCAGATCACACGTGCCTTCGGAAAGGTTACGCATGGGTCGAAGTGTGCCGTCTGCGGTCTTGGCGAACCATTGCCCATCCGAGAACGCAACGCCCTGCAACCGGTCTTCGGTAAACTCCCGCACCTGCCTATTGATCGTCTCGGCAAGGTCATGCGCCACCGACTCGGCAATGCCGTCCAGCCGCTTCTGCACATCTCCGATCCGCGCGCGCACACCGCCCAATTCGCGTTCCACTGCATCGAAACGCTCTCTGACATCCGCCTCCGCTTCACGCAGTTCGTCCGCTGGCCTTGCCGCCGCAAAAGCCGCGGCCTTGGAATCGAGATCCAATTCCGCCGCGTCGGACTGCAGCCGCCGCATCTCCTCTTCGGCGGCAACCGAATCCCTGCGCAACCGCTGCAACTGCCCGGCATACTTGGACGCATAGTCCGATGCCGTGCCTTGCAGCAAATACAGCGGATCCACATCGAGCAGCCGGTGCTTGACCTGCGCCAGTTCTTCCGAAAGCAACGCTTCCCGCGCCCGCAGCTCATCGTGAGTCTGCCGTGCGGACAGGGCATCACGGGTCTCCCGCAACCGGGCCCGCAAGGTTTCCCGCTCGCGCCACTCGACGCGCAAGCCTTCGATGTCCGCATTCTTCAGCAGTCCGCCGACCTCCTTGTCGAGGCCGATCAGATCCTCGCGGATATCCGTCAGTTCACTGTCCAGCCCCAGCGCGCGCTCCGCGGCATTCAGAGCATCTTCCAGTGCGCCACGGCGGCTGAGCAGATCATTGTGTTGCAGCAGATAGGACTGATTGCGGTGCTCGATCTCGGCGGCAAGCTGCGACTGCTCCTCATGCAGCCTTGCGATGGTGTCTTCGAGATTCCGGATCTGCTCGGCGTGAGTACCGCCCTCCGCAAACCGGTTCCACTCCGAATTCAAATCCGCTGCCTGAGCTTCCAGCGCGACAAATTCCCCATGCAGTTCCTGCAACAATGGCAAGGGCATGTGAATCAGCGATTCCGGCAGCAGGGCCGTCAGCGCCGGATCGGGTTCTTCCGGCACCGCTTGCACCGGTTCGGCGGTGCGGATGGCAGCTAACTCCGTCTCGACGTCTTTCAATTCCCGGATCAGACTCTTGTACTCTTCCATCCTGGCCAGGGCCTCTTCGAGAATCGGAATATGCGTCACCGGTTTCAGCGCCCGCTCGAGGCGCGACATGCTTTCCCGCACCGTGTCATAGCGGCGCTGGGTCATCGCCTCGGCAGACATAGCCGACTCGATCTCCGACTCGATGCGGCGATAGGAATACTGGAAGGCCAGCAGAGTAATCAAACTGGCGGCCAGACCGGCAAACAGGCCCACGTCCCAGGAGAGTGCGGCGGTGCCCAAGGCAAATCCCGCAGCCCCCGCCGCGATGCTCCAGCCGACGCCGCGCGCCTGTCGCTTCATGCCGCGAAGCTGAGCCGCGCGGGATTTCAATCCTTCCAAATCCGAAGAAAGTGTCCCGAAGGCGTGCCGCTGGTCGAACAACTCCCGCAGCATTTCCGAAGCGGACGGAGTCAGCAACTCAAATCCCTGGAACCGCTCCCGCAGCTTGGTTTGAATTGTTGCCGCCCGGGCTTCATAGGGCTCAGGGTGTCGTGCCGAGGCTGGCTCAGTGGGAGCACTTTCCGGCCGCGCCACCGCGGTCTGCAGGAAAAATTCCTCAAGGGATTTGCGCGCATCAGATTCGAGATCCAGAAACGGCTGATATTTGCGGTGCATGTGCTGTTCCAGTTCGTCCCGCTGCCGGACCAAATCAATCCGGCCCCGCAGCAGTTCCGTAATCTGCAAGTTGGCCGTCTCAATTTCCCGCCCCATCCGGTCACGGCGCACCACCAGGTCCTCCACCTCCGGCGCCGACAGTTGGTCCAGCGTGCCCTCGAGTTCGGTAAGCTCGCTCTTCAGCCGCTCCGTGTTACTCCGTGCATCTGCCGTTCTGTCCCGCAAATCCTTTTCGCGCGTCAGCAGCGATTCGTAATCCTCGAGTAAAGAAGGAAAGTCTTCGGGCATTCCACGAAACCGCAGCTCCAGTTCATCCAGCCGCTCCTGCAACTCCGCATGTTGTTCACGCAGGCGCTGCACCGTCTTGCTTTCCTGGCGGATTTCCGAGATCCAAAGGTCCAGTCGCGTGGCGCGTTCCGCCAGCCCGCAAGCCTTGGCCAGTTCGTCCGCCTCGGCGCTCAGAATGTCTCGCTGCGACGCGGCATCGTGAATCCGAATCCGCAGATCTTCGTGCCGCGCCCGTGCCGCCTCCAGATCCCGCGCCAACAGTTCGACCCGTTCACGTTCTGCCGTAGTCGCTTGCCACTGCTCGCGTACGCGGCCCAACCGTCCCCCTTCACCATCTTCGCCTGCCAGATCCCGTTCAATACCCAGCCAGCGCTCCAAATCCCCCTTCAGAGGAGCACGCCGCATCTGCACCGCCGCGCGCTCAATACTGCCGGGACCTTCGACAATCACGTGCCCCGAGCGGACCCGGTGAACGGCGGTGAACAATTCGTTCCACTCAAAATCAGCCGGTGGGTTCTCGCCATCCGACAGCCCCGGACTGTGGCTCCCCCATTCAATAGCACGCGCGCCGTCCGCCAATGTGAACGTAAGATGACCTTGCCAATGCTGATGTTCGAAGTCCAATTCAATGCGCTCGACACCCGCCGAAGAGATAGCCTCTGCCAGTTCCACCCGAACGCTTTCCGGTGCGAAACATGCCTCCAGTGCCAGAGTGAGCAGCGACTTCCCCGAACCATTCGGCCCGGAGACCACAACCAGCCCGGGAGATCCGGGAGTAGCGGTTTCGGGCATCTGCACGGTGTAACCGGGTTCGCCAATCAGAGCAATTCGTGAAATAATCAATGCTTTGCCTTATATATGCGTCGTCACGTGGAAATACCGAATGATCTGGCCAAAATGGGTCACCGTGTCTGAGGATTTCAAGGAATGAGCTGGCATTCAATATACGAATGAGCCAAGGCGAATTCAAGTACGGCGAAGCGTTTAAAAAAATACCTGAGGCCATCTTCAGGTATTTGACCCGGGTCACCAGATTTGTGCAAGATTTTTAGGAACAACCGCCTATAGGATGCTCCCCGGAATTTGGTCGAATCCGATCTTCCATCACCTCCGTTTAGACTCGCACTTAACCGTAGATTTTCTTACCTTAATCAAATCCCTTTTTGCGGAAAGTTCAGCTCCGGAGTTCTGCCGTGTCCTTACACCGCGCTTTCCTCTCATTTTCCCTGATTCTGTTCCTGACCCTGGTCTCCGCGTCCCACGCCGAAGACTTCATCCGTCTGAAGAACGGACAGACCATCACGTGCGCCATCCTCCGTCAGGATACCATAGCGATTTTCACCACCCGTTGGGATTTGAGGACGATGGACCAGCCACCGCTTCAGGTTTACACGCGTGACGAGGTCGAGAGCATCTGGTTCGCCGAGCCCAAAGTCGCCTTGACGCGGGTGCCCTATGTGCCGCGCCCGTCGCAGCTCGAAGGCGGCGGCAGTCTTTCCTTTCAGACATGGGCGGAAACGGATCAGCAGCGGCGTTACCTCGGTGTGGTCTCCTTTTTCGGCGGTCTCACGATTACGCCGATGTTCGGCATGGAAGTCGAAGGCAATGTGACTCTCCCGTTCGGCGACCGAAAGGATCCCGTGTGGAAGCAGTACAAGACCGGCTATCAGGTGCTGATGAACGGCGTGTTGCATCCCGTAGTCTGGAAGGGCATGGTGCCGTTTGCCGTACTCGGTGGCGGTGCCGCGCTGGGCGTGCCGCTCGAGAATGTGCTGTTAAGCTCTTCCAATGATATTCGCACCGTTGTCGATCTCGGGCTCGGCGTCAAATGGGGCAGCAATGGCCTCGGCTACGCCGTCGAATGGCGTCACCACTTCTACACATGGACTCCCGATGCCGTCATCAATGGCATTCGCGTCAAAGCGCACGAGGCTGACGCCTCCGTGGTGCGCGCATCCCTTTTCTTCTACCGTTAATCAACCACACCGGGGCAGACTACCATGAAACGGAGAATCCTGACGGGTCATTTCAGCAGCAAAGCGTTGTTCGTCACTATCGCCATGCTTCTGCTGTCCACCTCTTTGGCGTGGGCTGTGCAGTGGCCGGCGGAGCGCGATGTTCAGGACCTGACACGCACACCGCAGTCCGGCCAGCTCAACCAGACTCCATTTGCTAACTGGTCTGTCTTCTGGAGCACGGGGCTGAATATGCCTGCGCTGGCCTATGGCCCGCCGGCCAATCTCACCTCTCAGAATCCTGCGTCTGTGCTGCGGCTTGTTACCGCTGCCGCCGAAACAGATGCTCACTTCGATCTCATTCGCACAAAGACAACCGGACGCCTGACCCGCCACTACTTCCGCGAAATGCGGGACGGTTTGCCGGTGCTGGCGGGTCGCGCGGATCTGGTGATCAACGCGCGCGGCCAGCTCATGCGCTGGAGTTTGCGCGCTCATGACCGCTGGCCATCCAAGGGACGCCATGACCTGAGCCTGCCTACCGCTGCATCCGCTCTGTCCGCCACGCGACCTTCCGCCGACTGGCAACTGGATGCATCGCGAAGCTTCGCCGCGTGGTTCCCCGATTACGATACCCATACTCTGCGCCCGGCTTACTGGGTGCATATTCAGGGCGCACGCCCGGATGAACGCTGGGAAGGCGTCGTCGATGCCACCTCCGGTGAGATCATTATGGACTGGCCGGGAATCCAGACCGACGTGCTGTCCGGCACCATGAGCGGCGCGTACTGGCAGCCCTACATCCAGAGCGACGTCCAGACCGGCCCCTTTCCCTACGAAAACATTTATGTCAATGCCGACAGCGTCTACTCCAGTTCCACAGGAACCTTCAGTATCGAAGCCGGCAATGCCGCGCAGCTCTCTACCGGACTGAACGGACGGTATGTCTATGTGATGAATGACGCGGGCGAAGCAGGCCATCTGAGTCAAAATCTGACCGCGCCCTATTCTCCCCTTGCCTGGACGTGGGGCGAGAATGACGCCACACATGCCGAATTGAACCTCTATCATCATGTCAATTTCGTGCATGACTGGTACAAGGTTCTCGATCCCGGCTTTTCGGATCTCGATTATCCCGTGCCGACCATCGCCAATTATGGCATCAACTATGACAACGCCTTCTGGGGCGGCAATGGCATGGCCTTCGGCACAGGCTCGATGTACTTGAACTTCGCCATGTTCAGCGACGTCATCTACCATGAATTCTCCCACGGTGTGACCGGCAGCATTTACGACGGCGTGGATTTCCCCTATGCAGGCCAGACCGGCGCCATGAATGAAGGATGGTCCGACTACATCGGCTGCACCATCAACGGCGATCCCTATATGGGCGACTGGATCGGCGGATCCTTTGCCAGCTACTTCCGCAATCTGCTCAGCACCATGGTTTTCCCGCGTGACTGGCAGGGCGAAGTGCACGCCGACAGCCCGTTCATTTCAGCATCACTCTGGAGTATCCGCGAGCAACTGGGGACACAAATCGGCGACAGTCTCGCTCACTTTGCCCGCTACGGTTTGGCGACGACGTTTGTGGACTACATGATTGCCGTGCTGGAGACGGACGACAACGACGGCGATCTGTCCAACGGGACGCCGCACAGCCGGGTGATTTACGACGCCTTCAACGCCCACGGTATCGGTTCAGGAGATGATCCCGTTCTGGCCATCCATGATCTCGCCTATTACGCCAACGGTCAGGGCGGTAGCCATGGCGATGGAGACCGTTTCTTCGAGCAGGGTGAAACCATTGAGTTGGTGTTCAATGTTTCCAATGACGCCATCCTGTATCCGCCGCCGGCGACGGGAGTCCAGATCGTCGTCCACACCACCGATCAATCCCTGTCGATGGACAACGCCACGCAGACGATTGACACGCTGGCCGCCAGCCATGGACATGCCGTAGCGCCCATTCACCTGGCCCTCACCGCCGACGGCCCAAACCGCTGGGTGGTGATACAGATCGACGTGAGCGCCAACGGCGGCACCGCCACCCTGCATCAGGAATTCGAATTTCAGGTAGGAACGCCCCGCGTGTTGATCGTGCAGAATGATCAGTCTTCCGACGTGGAAAGTTTTGTTCGCGCCGCCATGCGGGATCACCAGAACATCTATGATTCCGTGTCGGTCGCCGCGGGCCAGTCCATTCAGGCAAGTATTCTGCCCCAGCCCGGAATGGTGATCTGGCTTTCGGGCAATGCCAGCGGCAACATTCTGACCCCCACGGATCAGACAATCCTGCAATCGTATCTGGCCGCCGGAAACCGCGTAGTGCTCTCCGGCCAGAACATCGTGGATTCTCTGGGCGCAACGGACTTCATGGAAAATGTGCTTCACGTGCAGATCAATGACCCCAGCATGCGTACGCTGGCGGCCACGGGCACACAGGCACCGTTTTCCCATGGCGAGTGGTTCCTGCTGAGCGGCGGTTACGGCGCAAACAACCAGACTGAGCAGACGTCCTTCACAGTGCCCGACAGCGCTCGCATCGTCACCAGTTACGGTCGGACGGCGGGCGGCCAGACCGCCGGTGTGTCCTTTGCAGAGGGCAAAGGCCTGTTGTTCGGCTTTGGAATCGAAGCCGTTTCCGGTATGGCCGCAGGATCCACAGATCTGCCGGGGTTGCTGGACAATCTGCAGGCCTGGGCAGTTGATGTTCTGCCCGCAGAACCGGCGGTTCATCGCATGGCCCTGCCCACGGTCTGGTCCATCGGCCCGGCCTACCCCAATCCCTTCAACGGAACGGCAAACATCTCCTATTCCATCCCGTCCCCTATGGGCGGCGATCTGCGGATCTTCGATCTGATGGGCCGCGAAGTGGAGCACCGCCACCTTGGGGTCGGCACAGGCACCGTTGCGTGGCAGCCGCACACGGCCACAGGCATTTACTTTGCCCAAGTAGCCTGGAGTGGTGGCCAAACCAAACCGGTCAAGCTGATGTACCTCAAGTAGCCGGCAGTACACGATCGAAAATCAAAAGGCGGGGCCATCTGGTCCCGCCTTTTCTCATATCCTTTTTCTATCACGCACCACTCTACTTCTGGCACCCCTTGCAGAAGTACGTGGCCCGCTGCGCCTGCACCATCCGCTCGACAGGCTTACCGCAATGCAAACACGGCTCACCTTCCCGCCCATAGACGCTGAATTCCTTCTGATAGGATCCCGCACGGCCTTCCGGGTCGGCAAAATTCCTGAGCGTGCTTCCCCCCTTCTCGATAGCCCGCAGCAGCACCTTTCGCACCGCCGCCGTCAGACGCTTCAGTTCCGCGCGGGTCAGTTCGTTGGCCGGCCTGCGGGGATCGATCTTCGCGACCCACAGTGCCTCCGACGCATAGATGTTGCCGACTCCCGCAAACAGGGATTGATTCAACAACAATGGTTTGATGGCCATGCTGCGGCGCTGCAGCTTCTCCAGCATCACGCCAATGTCTTCCTGCTCTTCGAGCGGCTCCTTGCCCAATCCTTCCAGCGCAGGAATGGCCGTTCCCGCAGGATAGAAGCGGATCGTTCCCAGGGTCCGCGGATCATGCAGTACCAGCTTCTCACGTCCGTCATCAAGCACAAACAGCGCGCGCTCATGCTGCCCGCCGTCAAGCGTGGCTGACCGCACGTACAGCTTGCCCGTCATCCGCAGATGCACCAGCAGAGTCCCGTTGTCCAGTTCAATCAGGATGTACTTGCCCCGGCGGCGAACATCCTTAACGGAGTGCCCCTTCACCGCCCGCAGAATCTCCCGTGCCGTTTGCGGTTGCAGTTGGCGCGGAATCGTAAAGGTCGCATCCCGAATCGTCCTCCCCACCAGCCGCGGCCGGATGAGCCGCACCACGGTTTCAACTTCAGGCAATTCCGGCACGTTGTCTCCAGCGCAAATAGTCTCCCGCCAAATAAAAGGAACCCGCCACCAGCCCAAGATCATGGCCGCCTTTGCCGTGCAGCTCTTCAAAGGCCCTATCCAGCGATTCGGGGCACCGCACGTTAAAGCCCAGCGAATTGGCAATCTCCCGCAACGTCTCCAGCTTGGCCGAACGTGGATTCGGCAGCGCCACCACCAGCAGTTCGTCCACAAGGCCTTTTAAGCACGCCAGCGACGTCTTTGCGTCCTTGTCCTTCATCATGCCCACAACCGCCAGAATCCGCCGCCCGGCGTACCTTTCACGCAGTGTGGCCGCCAGTGCCGCAAAGGACACAGGATTGTGCGCCACGTCCACCATTACATCCGGCGATCCGGCCAGCAATTGCTGCCGCCCGGGAATCTTACACTGCCTCAGCTGTACACGCGCGACTTGTGGATCAAGATCCGGCACCAGCAGCCGCGCTGCGCGCAGCGCAATCGCCGCGTTGTCGCGCTGATGCACTCCCGGCATGGATAGCCTTAGAGTGCCGATAATCTCATGGTTGTCCCAATAGCGGAACTGCTCATCCTCCACCGCCTCCCAGCCATAATCCGCGCCGAAATAGTGTGCTTTGGCCTGCTCCTCGACAATCCGCCGCCGGTAGACCTGCAGCGCTTCTTCCGGCTGCCGGCCCACGACAACCCGCACCGCATGCTTGATGATCCCGCTCTTGTCCGTGGCGATCTCCGTCAGCGTGTTCCCCAGAATCTCCGTGTGGTCGTAGTCCACCAGTGTCAGCACCGCCAGAGTATTCTCCAGCACGTTGGTCGCATCCCACTTTCCGCCCAGACCGGCTTCTACCACGTGCACATCACTTTTCAATTCTCTTGCCGCCCATAAATAGAAGATCAGCACGCTCTCGAAGTAGGTCAGCTTGATCGCAGGTTCCTCACCCAACCGGTCATGGATCTCTGCGAATCCTTTTTGCCAGACGGCGTCATCAAGCAGTTTCCCATTGAGCCGCACCCGCTCTTTGACGGACATCAGGTGCGGGCTGGTAAAAGACAGCACACGGTGCCCCTCAGACAGTAAACATTCGAGAAAGGATACCGTCGACCCCTTCCCCTTGGTTCCGGCAATGTGGATGCACTGCGGCAGCCTGAGGGGCAGTTTCAGCCGCTCTATGGCCGCAAGAGTCGGAGCGAGCTTGGGGCGATCGCGTGCCCCGCCCAGCGGAAAAGCCTGCTCATAGTTGACCAGCGAGTCAAGATAGTGTTCAACGGAAGAAAAGTCTGGGAAGTGCACAGGCGTTGCGGGTTTTGGATACAGATGCTTGGCTAAAGATAAGCTTACTCTGCGAAACCAGCAAGCGGTATGCAGTGTTCAAGTAATAGCAGGCAGGGTCAGGAGCGCATGAAGCGCGATCAAACGCTAATTGACCGCGCGGAGCAAGGCAGGAAGCACGCCTTGAGTGACTCGTAAGGAATGCTGGGTCACCTTCATTTAAGAGAGGCTTATGAGAGGTAAGGAGGCGTGCCGCTTTTCCTCGCTGACCCTCCCGTCCGAGAGTGATTGAAGAACTTCAAAACGTTACGCCATAACATGTTGAAGCCGTGAGCGGCGGGCTGATTATTTGAATTATTTTGGCTTTGCGCCAAAACCTGATTAAGAAAAGGCATGTGATTTTGATCTGTCCATTGAGCAAAATCGGGTTCGTAATGCTTCATAACCCTGCCGCCGGTGAGGTGTAGATTCCAAAACATTTCGCTTGCGCAGCCGATCTATGATGAGTATATTTACTACGGTTCTTGTGACGCACCCTGTGGTTCGAAAGAGCCGCAAACTGCTGGTTCAAATACACCAACAGCAAGTTGAGAACATAAGGAGTACAGCATGTCCAGTTTTGAAGAGACTATGGAAAACAGCCGGATCTTCTTGACCTATAGCCTGGCCATGACCATGCTGGGAAAATCCGCGCAGATTCTGGCCGAGCGTGGGGCAGACGCCAAAGCCATGAGTTTCATTACCACCGGCATTGAACTGCTGGCCAAGCAACTCCGTGATTACGCCGATTCCAAGGATATGGAAGAGGGCGCCGAGCATGAACTCGAGAAGCTCTGCAAGCAATTCGATATCAAGCGTGCCGACTAATTAAACACACGAGATACGTCTTCAAAATCTTGACATAGCTTTGTTCTTAGTGCCGGAGCCGCATGCGGCTCCGGTTTTCTATTGCTGACTCGCGACCTGCTGCAGCAGACTGTCTGTCTCAGACGGACTTTTCAGCTTGCGCAGTTTCTTCTCGAGCAGTCCCAGAACCTTCTGCGCAACCTTGTTCGGCGTGGTGCGGCCATTCTCCCACCGGTTCACGGTGGCGAAGGTGACGCCGATTTCGTGAGCAAAGCTCTCTTGAGTCATGTTCAGCTCCTGACGCAAGCGGCGAATGCGCTCATTGTCAAATTCGGCGCGGCCCAGTTGCGTGCGGCGAACGTACGTTCGAGTTAACGAGGAAGCCATCGGATATTCCTGTCGGTTGAGGTTTGTCGACCGTTATATTGCGTGTTATAGCCTTAAGCAAGCGACATGCCACAATAATCACCGAATGCACCTATCCGAAACGACCCTCGACAGCCACCCTAAATAATTGTAATAGAAATGTTTGCCAAATTGACCTCATCCCTTCCGGCTTGTGAACGTTCACCTTCAGAGAAAAAAAATTCCCTGCCGATAGGCAGGGGATTCCGCAAAATTCAATGGGGGGTCAACTTTCAGCGCAACCGCTTGCGCTTGGTCAGGTATTGAATCAAGGCTTCTGCGTACGACGTTTCGGTGTTCAGCAGCACGTAGTCGATGCTGTCTTCCCGGCAGCCCCGGCGCAGACTCTCAATGAATTCCTGAATCTGCTCGCGGTACGCTTTCCGCAAATGCCACGGCTGGGTGGGCATCTCCTCTTCCGTTTCCAGATCGCGGAACCGCACATCGCCCGAATAGGCGAAGTCAATTTCCCGCGGGTCCAGAATGTGGAACACCAGCACTTCATGGCCCTCATGGCGGAAATGCTTCAGTCCGGACAACATACGGGCGGGATCGTCCAGCAGATCGGAGAGTACAATTACCAGGCCGCGCCGGGAAATGCGGTCCGCCACCGAGTGCAGGTTCTTGCCGATATCCGTCTTGGCGGAAGGCTGCGTCTTCTCCAATTGTGTCAGTAGCACATTCAAATAGGTGTGCACCGAGCGCGGCGGATGATAGGAACGCAGCTCCGTGTCATACGTCGCCAGTCCCACCGCGTCGCGCTGCTGAATCATCAGATAGGATAGCGCCGCCGCCAGATAGGATGCATACTGAAACTTCGTGACCCCCGTCGTGCCGAAGTTCATCGAGTTGGAGACGTCGAGCAGCAGATACGATTTGAGATTGGTCTCTTCCTCATACTGCTTGACATAATAGCGGTCCGTCTTGGCAAACACTTTCCAGTCAAGATTGCGCAGCGAATCCCCGGGCATGTAGGGACGATGCTCGGCAAACTCCACCGAGAAGCCGTGATACGGCGACTTGTGAAGCCCGACCATAAACCCTTCCACAACCAGTCTCGCCCGAAGCTGCATATTCTTCAGGCGGGAAACGAATTCGGGTTTTAGTAAGTCGGTGGTAGTGCTCACGAGCGATTGACTCCATCAGCGTTCTGTCGAGAAACCGCTTCACGAACCTTCTGCCAACTCAGATCAAACGAAGGTGGGACGTTAGAGAAATGCAAATGAGACGGTACCTCCTCAAGAGGATATTCGCGTATTATCGGCGAAACTGACTGCGAAAGAAATGATGGCGAGATGCTTCTAATCCCGTCAAAATCCAAGCTTATGAGCTCGAATCGCCATTTATCGCCGTAGGACTCGCGCACCTTGACGCCCAAGTCGTAGGTGACCGCAGCGTCACTCCCGATAATATCTCGAATATTCACCTTCATCGCTGTCCTAAAGAGAAGGCCAACCGGCCATGATCAACGTTCCTGGAAACCTAGTGTTGACTGAGACTGATTCGCCACGTGGCGAAAGGTCGGCGTGAATCGCGTGTCCCGAATAAACCTGCAAGGCGCCGTTCACGCGCACAGTCGCATCTCGAACATATGGCAAACCTGACCCGAAATGGGTCTTCTTGTCCCCGCTGACACCTTCAATGAACGCAGCGTCCAGCAATTCGACATCGTTCATTGCACGGTAGGCATCGTCCGAATTGCGCAGGTGAACAGGAATTGAAACGCCCAAGTCACATATGCTGAAACGAAGCACACGCTCCTCACCATCATATTTGGCTGCGATCCAGCCACCCTCGTTCGAACCGCTGTGTGCAGATACGTTATCCATCAGTTCGGCCAATGTCGATTCCAAGTTCTCAATCAGATTTGGCACGCCCTGAAAGAACCGTGCAAACGTCTCGACAAATCTGGTGATCACTTCTGGGTTCGCGCCCCCGAAGTGCGCTTTCAGTTGTGGGGACTCATCCGAAGATTGCGGCAACACCTGCTTCACGTGCATGGGCCACACGTACAAACCGGCCTCGAACACTTGTTCACGTCCCACAAGCGACTTGGGGGCCGTGAATCCGACAACAGCCACATTACGCGAACGCAAAAAGTCGGCGATGCAGTTGATCACGGCGACGAACACCGGGTTGACGCCATCAACACCTTGGGCATCCACATGCACTGAACGACACCCTGTATCAACTGCGCTGCCAAGCGATCCGATACGGGCCGCAGTCCTCAGAAGCGAATGATGGTCAATGATCGATTCAAGTGTGAGTGTGTGCTTTTCCAACACTCAGCCTCTACTTGCCATCCAGCAATCTTGTCACCAGTTCCTGCACCTTTACTCCGTCGGCTTCGGCATTGAAGCTCATGACCAGGCGATGGCGCAGCACGGGCAGAGCCACCGCGCGTACATCATCGATTTCCGGTGTGGGGCGGCCATCCAGCGCGGCGCGGGTCTTGGCGCCTAAGATCAGGTATTGCGAAGCGCGCGGGCCACAGCCCCAGCTCACATAATCCTTAATAAACTGCGGAGCATCGGTCGCGGCAGGACGGGTGCGCTGCACCAGCTTCACCGCGTATTCCACCACATTATCCGACACCGGCACGCGGCGCACCAATGACTGCAAATCCTGAATCTGCTGGCCATTCAGCACGCGCTTCACATCCGACAACGCCGCCGAGGTCGTAGTCTTCACTATCGCCACTTCCTCCGCCATTGTCGGATAGTCCACCCACAGGTTGAACATAAAGCGGTCGAGCTGCGCTTCCGGCAGCGGATAGGTGCCTTCCTGCTCAATCGGATTCTGCGTCGCCAGCACAAAGAACGGCTCTTCGAGGCGGTAGGTTTCGCCAGCGGCCGTCACTTCATGCTCCTGCATCGCCTGCAGCAGCGCGGCTTGCGTCTTCGGCGGTGTACGGTTCACTTCATCCGCCAGCACGATATTCGCGAACACCGGCCCCTTGATGAACTTGAACGTGCGATGGCCCGTACTGCGATCTTCTTCCGCGATCTCCATGCCCGTAATATCCGACGGCATCAGATCCGGCGTAAATTGAATGCGGCTGAACTTCAGATCCAGCACCTGCGCCAGTGTAGAGATCAACAGCGTCTTGGCCAGGCCGGGCACGCCGACCAGCAGACAGTGGCCGCGCGCCAAAAGAGAGATCAGCAGTTCCGCGATCACCTGATCCTGACCGACGATCACTTTGCCGATTTCGCGCTTCAGGGCATCGCGGGAGTCACGTAGTGATTTCAATGCATCCAGATCACTGACTGGCGCCATAATATCTCCTTAGACAAGCGGTTTGCGGAATAGAAGGGTCTTTAGTATATTCCCAGACGCCTTTCGTGGCAAGCAAACACTCACCATGACCCGCACTAAAATATCACTTATCGGTTTAACTCGTAGCGAACTGGAAAGTTTCGCGGCAGAGCTGGGCGAACCGTCCTACCGGGGAAAGCAGCTCTATCGCTGGCTGTACCACCGCCGCGCCCGCTCGTTCGAGGACATGAGCGATCTGCCTGCTATGTTTCGCCAAAAACTGGCCGAATCTGCCGAGGCAGGCGAACTGACCGAAGTCCTCCGCACTCTGCCTTCCGCAGACAAAGCCGTCAAATTTCTCTTCGGCCTGAGCGACAGTCTGCGCGTCGAGTCCGTCTACCTGCCCGAAAGCCCCGGCGAAACGGTCTGCATCTCCACGCAGGTCGGCTGTGCCCTTGGCTGCACCTTCTGCGCCACGGGCAAGATGGGTTTCTTCCGGAATCTGACGCCCGGAGAAATTGTGCTGCAGGTGCTGGAAATCGAACGGCTGATCGGCACCCGCGTCACCAACATCGTCTTCATGGGCATGGGCGAGCCGCTCAACAACTATGAGAATGTGAAGACCGCGCTGGCCATTCTCACCGATCCGGAAGGCGTAGGCATTACTCCATCGAAGATCACCGTCTCGACCGTCGGCATCGTACCGATGATCGAACGCTGGATGAAAGACCTGCCGCCGGCCAAACTTGCCATCTCGCTGCATGCCACCACCGACGAGCGCCGCAGCGCCATTATGCCGGTCAATCGCGCTTTTCCGCTGGATATGCTCTTCAAAACTCTGCGCCGCTTTGCGCACGTCACGCAGCACCGGCTGACCTTCGAATACATCATGATCGCGGGCTACAATGACCGTCGCGAAGATGCCGAAAATCTTCACTACCTGCTGCGCAACATTCCCGCTAAGGTCAATCTGATTCGTCTCCACCCCACCGGCGGAGATCTGCCGCCCAGTTCCGATCAGGCCATCGACCGCTTCATGGGCTGGCTGGTTGAAGAAGGCATCCACTGCACGCTGCGCGAGAGTCGCGGTGTCGAAAAGAGCGCCGCCTGCGGTATGCTCTATACCGAAGAACCCTTCCACCCCACCAAAGCACGGGCCTGGGAGCAGCAGGCGTGACACCTGCACCCGGGTCGCCTTCGGCGTGCTGTCGTTGCGAGGTAAGAACCCAGAGTGGCCGCCACCGCCGATTCAACGCGCTCCCTTGAGCAACTCCAAGCTGATTTCATACGGCGATCTGTCCAAACGGATCGCCGTTTCTAATTTCTCCAGCCGTGCTTCCGTCCAGAATTCCTGAACCAGCTTCTGCTCGACAAACCGCTCAATCCGCAGCCGTACGCGGTCCGTGCGCCGCTTATCGAACAACCCCGATGATTTCAAGAATTCCAAATGTTGCGTGATCGCCGCGTGAAACTCATCCATGCCCTTGTCATGCAGCGCCACCACAGGCACAATTGGTGGCGTCCACTCGCCCCAGTGTTTGAGATGAATCGCCGCGCGCAGATCCGCCGCAAAGCGGTCTGAGCCCTCGCGGTCCGACTTGTTGATCGCAAACACGTCCGCGATCTCCATCAGCCCCGCCTTCATCCCCTGAATCGCGTCGCCCGACTCCGGCACCAGCACCACCACCGTGCAGTCGGCATACTGCACCACTTCCAACTCCGACTGCCCCACGCCCACGGTCTCAAAAAGAATAACATCGAACCCTGCCGCGTCCATCACGTCGGCCATGTCCCCCGCCGCTTCGGCAAGCCCGCCCAAATCTCCCCGCGTCGCCAGCGAGCGCACAAACACTCCCGGGTCCATCGCCACCGATCCCATCCGCACACGGTCGCCCAAGAGCGCGCCGCCAGAAAACGGACTCGTCGGATCCACCGCCAGAATGCCCACCTTCATATCGAGCTTCCGCAGCGCCCGTGTGTACGCGGCCACCAGCGTGCTCTTTCCCGCTCCCGGAGGTCCGGTCAATCCAATCCTCACCGCGCGCCCGATTTTGTCGGACAGCCGCCGCAGTATCTCGCTGGCTTCGTCGCGGCGATTCTCCACACGCGTCAGCACGCGCGAAAGCGCCACTCGCGATCCGCCCAGCATCTCCTCTACGCGCTGATCCTTCACGGCGCCGCATCTCCGCGATCCGTTTCCGGAGGGGCTGCGGGCGCATCGCTCGGCGCATCCGGTGGCGATTCGGCAGGCTCGGTATCGGCCTTCACCTCTTCATCACTTGCCACAGGCTCCTGCGGCGGTAGAAACTTCTCGATGAACGCTCGAACCTCAGGCAGCAGAAAAATGGTGTCGAGGCTTTCGGTCGCCAGCACGCGCCCCAGAACGTCCGCGCGCTCTTCCTGACTCATGCGCCGGTTCAAAATCACCAGCCGCTCTTCGGCAAAGACACACGAGCCCCCGCGAAAGTTGCCTTCCTCGGTGCGTACGCGGTAGCCGGTTTTGCGTACGGCGTCCGCCAAATGCTGGACAAGTTTTTCAGGTTTCATGTCTACAGATACCGCTCGAGTCCCTGTTTTTCCAGCTTCTCCACAATTGCCCGCACCTGCTGCGAACTCTCTCGCGGACAGATCAGCAGCGCGTCTCCCGCGTCCACAACCACCAGATCATGCACGCCCACCAGCGCAATCAATTTCTTCTGCGAGAGCACCAGATTATCCTTCGAATCCACCGATTGAACATTTCCCCGGCACGCGTTTCCGCCCTCGTCTTTGGAGAGCAGCCGCCACACTTCATCCCAACTGCCGACGTCACTCCACCCGAACGTGCCTTTGATCACCGCCACGCTGGGAGCGCGTTCCATCACGCCGTAGTCGATGGAAATCCCTTTCAGCGCGCCGAACACCTGCTTGGCTACGGCATTTTCCTGATCGCTTCCCATCGCCGCCGCGATTTCCTGCAAGCCGCTGTACCATTGGGGCAGATACTCGGAAATCTGCTGCATGATCACGTCCGCGCGCCAGATGAAAATGCCGCTGTTCCACAGGAACTCGCCGCTCTCCAGAAACAGTTTCGCCGTCGCCGCATTGGGCTTTTCGGCAAACGTCTTCACGCGGTACGTCAGCGGGGCCAATTCCACACCCGCGGTATCCATCTGGATATATCCGTAGCCCGTTTCGGGCCGCGTAGGCTTGATGCCGATGGTGGCCAGCACGTCCGAGTCTTTCACCAGATCCACTGCTGTGCGCAGGCACTGGCGAAAATCTTCGACGTGGTCGATCCGGTGATCCGCAGGCAGCACGATCATCACCGCATCGGGATCTTCCCGCAGCAATCTCACGGCGGACAGGCCAATGGCCGGCGCGGTGTTGCGGCCCATCGGCTCGATGATGAACTGCGCCTCGGCAATGGACGGCACCGTCTCGCGGATCATCGCCATCTGCTCGTGATTGGTCACGATCCAGCGCTGCGACGGCGGAACCATCGGCTCCACGCGGGCAATGGTCTGCTCGATCAAAGTGCCTTCACCCAGCAAATCGAGAAGTTGCTTGGGCTTCTGACGGCGGCTCAGCGGCCAGAACCGCGCGCCGATTCCGCCCGCCATAATGACGGAGTGGAGCATGAACACTCGCTCCTAACGGTTATCTTGCCAATTAATTTGCGTTTCATATTCCCAGCGGGCGCGGATCGTCACCGTGTCCGGGGATGTCAGAAACGGCTCGGAGAAATTGAAAGGCCACATGCGGCCATAGGAATACGTGCTGTCGCGATTCGCGTCGCGCGTCACTTCGATCAGGTACTTGCCGACAGGCAGCAACTCCAGCGAGAACGCTCCCGGCCCCGGAGCAACCGTCTTTGCCACCTCTGTTGTGCGGCCTTTAAAGCTCAACATCCGGTAAAGGTACGGCGCGCTCACCTTGGTCGCCAGTTCCCCTTTTATGCCGCCCATGCTGTCGGGAGAAAGCACGCCGAACTGCACATTTACCGTCGTGTCCAGCAAGGTATGACCGGCAAGATCTCGCACGGCCCTTCCGTCAAACCGAAGTTTCACGGGCTTTCCCGCAAGCAACGGCGTCGCCGGAACAACGTCCCACATATGCGGATTGCGAATTTGCAGCCGAACCACCACCGTGTCGGTGTCGGTGCCTGCCGTCATTCGGAAATTAATCGGTGCAAGGCTATCGAGCGTCACCGGCTTATCGAACATCAGGTGCATCGCGGAGGGGGGAATGCGCGTCATCATGCGCGCGGCAGGATCGGTCGTCATGTGCGGTCGCGCAGTGTCGGGAAGCGCCCGTGCGCTCACTGTGTCCGTCGCCGTAAATCGCAGTCCAAGATTGTCCATACCCGAAACGGTGACGGTCCACAATCCCGCCGTCAATGGGCGCTCGGGGAAAACCCGCCAGATTTCCGAACCCGCCGAATCGGGAAAGGCATCCAGTTGCCGGATCGAATCTCCCGTTCCGCTCACAAAGTGCCCTTGCAATACCGGCACCGCGCGGCTGGTGCGGACGTCCATTTCGTGTTCGTTGAACTCGCGCAGAGCGCGCAGCGTCGGCGCCGCGCTGTCCTGCATCATCAGCCGGAAAGACAGCCACGGAGTGAGGGAATCACCCACCGTAACATCCCACGGCGGAATACCTATCGGCTCCGCCGAAGGATTCCACAGCCCATCGAAGTTCCGGTCATTCACCGCGAATACCCGGTAGCGTCCTTCGCGCAAATATCCGAAATGAAATCTGGAATCGCTGCCCACCTGCAGCCGGTAATCGGCCTCATCGCTGATCGGGTTCGGCACCGTATCGCCGCGCAGGTGATACGCCCACACCGACACCGCCTGCGGAGCGGCCACGTCCGACACCCAGCCGTCAACCGAGCCGCGATCGATCCGCGATCCCGTGGAAAAGGCCACCGTGGTGGTTGTGCCCGCCGGATTGCCGCGCGTATCCTTGGCCTGGCTGCCCATGCTGATTACATACGTGCGGTTCTCCAGCAGCGAATCGAGATAAATGAGATCCAGCGTGTTGCCGTGCCAATGGTAACGCAGACGTTGACGCGGATCCGGCGACATATACAGCGCCGCCTCCACGGACTTGTGGTTAACGGGCTTGGAAAACACAAGCCGCGCAACCAGCTTGCGCGGAACATTGGTGGTGTCGGGCACCGGAAAGGAACTGACGACGCGTGGACCGGTCTTGTCTTCCGGTCCACCCGGCGGCGCGCCGATACGCGCGCAGGACAATGCCAGCAGCATCGTCAGCAACACCGCCGGAAGGATGATGGAAAGTGATTTCACGCGCCGGTCACCGGGCTACTTTCGTCCGATACAGTAATACTCGAAACCCATCTGCCGTATTTCGGCGGGCTCGAACAGATTGCGGCCGTCGAAGATCACCGGTGCCTTCAGCAACTCCTTGATCCGCGCAAAATCCGGATCGCGGAATTCCTGCCACTCCGTCATGATCAGCAGCGCGTCCGCGCCGTTCAGCAGGCTGTAACTGTCTTCGAACAGCTCAATGCGGTCGCCCATCACCCGGCGAGCCTCTTTCATGGCCGCCGGATCATAGCCGCGCACCTTCGCGCCACGTTTTGTCAGTTCGGCGGTCGTGTAGATCGAGGGCGCCTCGCGCATATCGTCCGTACGCGGCTTGAACGCCAGCCCCCACAGGGCAAACGTCTTGCCTTGCAGATTCTCGCCGAAATGGCCGACCAGTTTCTCGACCAGCCGCAGCCGTTGCAGGCTGTTGACCTCTTCGACCGCGTTCAAAATCCGCAGTGGCTTCTTCGCCGCATTCGCGATCTTGTTCAGCGCGGACACGTCCTTCGGAAAACAGGAACCGCCGTAGCCCACACCGGGAAACAGAAACTGCGAACCGATGCGCGTGTCCGATCCGATGCCGTAACGCACATTCGTGATGTCCGCTCCCACCGTCTCGCACAGGTTGGCCAGCTCGTTCATAAACGAAATCTTCGTGGCCAGCATCGCGTTGGCGGCGTACTTCGTCATTTCGGCGGAACGCACGTCCATCACGATCAGGCGGTGGCCCGTTCTCTGAAACGGCGCATACAAGTGCCGCATCATCGCTTCGGCGCGGTCGCCGCTC
The DNA here is from genome assembly GCA_036504735.1 of bacterium. Lineage (NCBI taxonomy): Bacteria > bacterium. Next base: position 407,982 of record DASXUQ010000010.1, on the reverse strand, counting down.
ACGCCCACCACAATCCTGTCCGGTTTCATGAAGTCGTTGACCGCGTCACCTTCCTTCAGAAACTCGGGATTCGATACCACGTCGAAATCGTGTTTCGTCAGCGATGCGATCTTCTCCCGCACCAGATCACCCGTGCCGATAGGAACGGTCGACTTATTGACCACGATCTTGTAGCCGTTCAGATGCTTGCCGATGGACTCGGCAACCGTCAGCACATGGGACAGGTCCGCGGAGCCGTCTTCGTTCGGCGGCGTACCCACGGCAATCATCAGAATCTCCGCGGCGGGAATCACGGACGCAAGGTCCGTCGTGAACTTCAGTCGCTCCTTGGCGATGTTGCGCACGATGATTTCTTCCAGCCCCGGCTCATAAATCGGAATTGCGCCCTTCTTGAGGGCTTCGATCTTCTCCCGGTCAATGTCCACGCACACGACGTGGTGGCCGGTTTCAGCAAGACAAGCACCGGTGACTAATCCGACGTAGCCGGTGCCGATCACGACAAGTTTCATTGTAGGGACTCGCTAAGATGTACAGAGGATGCGGCCACGCGCCCGGACCAAACCATTAAGAGGCGTTCTGGGCAATAACGCTGCGCATGTGAAGGCTGATGATGTGATCGAGAACGAGATGCAGGTCTTCCACCGGGCCGTACTCCCGGCACGCCACCACGATGGGATAGTCCACCAGGGGAGCCAGTTTGCCGCCGCCGAAGCCGATCAGGCCCACCGTCACCGCACCCACCTCTTTGGCCGCCTTGGCCGCGGAGAGGATGTTGGGGGAGTTGCCCGAGGCGGTCAGCAGCACCACCACGTCGCCTGCGCGCGCATAGGTGCGGAGCGGCTCGGCAAACACTTCGTCGTAATGCACGTCGTTGGCGTAGGCGGTCAGCATGGGAATGTTGTCTCCCAGGCCGATCATACGCATGCGTTTCACACCCGGGGCATTCGTGCCCTTGGAGAAATCGCAAACCCAGTGGCTGGCCGTGGAAAAGGAGCCGCCGTTGCCGCAGATAAATACGGTGCGGTCTTCCCGGTAGGCGGTTTCGAAAAGTTGCAACACGCGCTCGACGGCGTCGAGCGGCAGTTCATCGAACATGCGGCGAAGCATGTCCAGATATCCGACAATATGGTCGCGTCTGTTATTCATATCATTTAAAGGGGTAACGCCGAAGATTGAAGATCACCTTGCTCCCGTCGCGTTCGGGAAGAAATGTCAGTTCGAACATGCCGGAAAGAGCCGTGCGCACCTTTTCCTGGTGCTGCACCGGCACGTACAACAGCAAAAATCCGCCGCCGCCGGCTCCCGCGATCTTGCCGCCGATGGCGCCCGCTTCGCGCGCCTGCTCATAAACCGAATCGATCTCGCCGTCGCTCACGCGCGACGCCATTTTCTTTTTGAGAGTCCACCCGTCATGCAGCGCGCGTCCCACGTCATCAAACCGGCCGCCGCACAGCGACGCGCGGATCGTTCCGACTAAGGGCAGCATCGCCTCAAGATTTCCGCGCCGGTTGCAGGTTTGCGCCTTCTGCTCGGTGAGGATCTCCGCCGATTTGCGCGTGCGCCCGGTGTAGAACAGCATCAGGCTCGACCCGAATTGCCAGAGGGAGCGCGCCGAGAGTTCCACCGGTTCCACGTCCACGGACTCATCCGGATGAAAGGTGTAGACGCGCAGGCCGCCATACGCCGCCGCATACTGATCCTGCTTGCCGATGGGCTTGCTGCACCGCTCGATTTCGATCTCGCATGCTTCGCGCGCCAGCCGCTCCGCGGTCACCTGCTCGCTGCGATACATGTACATCGCGTTCAACAGCCCTACCACCACCGAAGAGGATGAACCGAGGCCGCTGCCTTCCGAAGGAATATCCGCCAGCGTCGTGATCTCCACGCCCCGCCGGACTCCTGTGCGCAGCATGGCTTCGCGAATCAGGTCGTGCTCGATTTCCGACACCTCGTCCACGATCTCCCTGCGGGAGTAATTGAGCACGATCTTGTCGTCGAAACGTTCCTTGACGATCACATAAATGTACTTGTCAATCGCTGTCGAAATAACCTTGCCCGAACCGCCCTTGTAGAACTCGGCAAGATCAGACCCGCCGCCGGCGAGACTGAGACGCAGCGGAGTTTGCGTAATTACCATTTACCTTGTCCCATCGGCCAAAAGCCGTTGAACACGTTCATACGTTTCCATGGTACCGATATCCTGAATATACTCGTCCGTGACATACCCGAACATCCGGCCCACAAGCCGTGGCAACACGTGGAACCCCAAGTCTGCCGGCGTCGTCTCCGGCAAATACTCGAGAAGTCCCGCGCTTGCCACATGAATGCCCGAGTTGGCAAAGTTGCTTCGTGGCTCGGTGGGTTTCTCCTCAAAGGAGAGCACCCGGCCGTCCCCGTCCAATTCCAGAATCCCGCAGCGCCGCGGCTCGTCCGTCGGATAGGCCACCAGCGTCAACAGCGGATTCTGCTTCGCGCGGTGAAAGGCCAGCAGCCTGCTCAAATCCACGCGCGAGAAATTGTCCGCATAGACGATGAAGAAGGACTCTTCTCCCGCCACAAAATCCCACGCTCGCCGGATCGTCCCCGCGCTGCCCAGCAGCACCGGCTCGAACAGCGTCTCCACGTGCAGCGTAAGGTCCCGCGCCGCCAGATGCTCCCGCACCTGGTCCGCGTGATGATGCAGATTAATCAGCACGTCATCCACGCCCGCGCGAGACAGCGAGTCAAACCAATAATCGAGCAGCGGTTTGCAGCCCACCGGCAACAGACACTTGGGAGTCTTTTGCGTAAGCACGCCCAACCGGCTGCCCACTCCCGCCGCCAGAACAATCGCTTTCACGCGCGGACCATCGCCCGTTTGCGTGACCATTCCACGGTGCGCCGCAAGCCTTCATCGAAGGAAACCGTCGGCTTCCATCCGAGGACCTTTTCGGCCTTGCGCGCATCCAGATAAACCTTCTGAATCTCGCCCGGGCGCGCCGGCGCATGAATCGCGGGTTTGTCGAAGTCCAGAATCTCCTGCAACTTCTCGTAAATCTGGTTCACCGAGGTTCCGATCCCCGAGCCGATATTAAAAATTTGATTGTCACCCTTGGACAGGGCGCGGATATTCGCATCCACCACGTCGGACACGAACACATAATCCCGCACCGCGTCGCCGTCGCCGAAAATCATCGGCGTCTTGCCTTCCAGCATCAGCCCGATGAAGATCGCGTTCACTCCCGCTTCTCCGTGCGGATTCTGCCGCGGCCCGTACACGTTCGGATAGCGCAGCACCACGTAGGTCAGACCGCTCAGAATGCGGTATAGTTCCAGATAATGCTCTACCGTGTGCTTGGAAATTCCGTATGCGCATTCCGGATTGATCGAGTGCGTTTCCGGCACCGGCAATTCCTTCGGCTCGCCATACACCGCGCCGCCCGTGGAGACATACACAAAACGCTTGACTCCCGTCCGCACCGCTTCCAGAATCAGCTTCAGCGACCCCAGAATATTCGTATCGCCGTCGAACACCGGATCGATCAGCGAGCGCCGCACGTCCATCTGCGCCGCATGGTGCACGATCACTTCGGGATGAAACTCGTCGAACACCCGCCGCAGCCCCTCCGCGTCGCGAATATCCACTTCATAGAAACGCGCCGCCGTGGGAATGTTCTCCCGCAAACCGGTAATCAGATTATCCAGAATTGCCACATCATGGCCCTGGGCAATGAATCCATCCGCCACATTCGAGCCGATAAACCCCGCGCCGCCCGTCACAAGAATTCTCATTGCTGAACCGCTCCCCGCGCTGCACGAACCACGTTCAGCGACTGCATATTTCTTTCCGCAAAGTCCATGATGTCCTCAATGTCCGTCTGCTCATTCAGGTACTCCCGGTACAGCTTCACCGAGTCCGCCGGAGTAAAGCGCGGCGTCCAGCCCAGCGACTTCAGCCCGCCGATGTCCGAGAGAATGTGGCGCGTGTCTCCGAAGCGGAACAGCCCCGGTACTCGCGGTTGCAACTCTTCCTTGCCGAATTCCTTGGCCACAATCGAACAGAATTCCCGCACGGTGTACGGCACGCCGCCGCCCACGTTAAAGGCGCGGTAATCCGCGCGGCTGTCCTGCAGCACCAGCAGCAGCGCCTCCACCACGTCGTGAATGTTGACATAGTCGCGCACCTGCATGCCGTCTTCATAGACCAGCGGCGCGCGGTCGAAAAAGTAACTCAAGGAGAAAATCCGGCAGGCGCCGGAATAGTTGTTGTAGAAACTCTGCCGCGGTCCCTGCACGATGGAAAAGCGCATCGCCACCGACGGAATCCCGTAGCGCTTACCGAAGGCAATGGTCATCAGTTCCTGCGAGTACTTGGACAGCGCATACTGATTCTGCGGGTTGGCGTGGCTCTCCGGCGTGGGCTGCCATTGCAGCAGGTCGCTCGTGTCCGGATCGGAAAAATCCCACTCGCCCCGTTCCAGCATCGCCGTGGGCCGCAGATCCGGACGGAACACCGTTCCGCGCTGCGACTGATAGATCCCTTCGCCCGCCACCGCCTGCGACGACGCCACGATAACTTTCTTCACCGGCAGCTTGTGCTCCACGATCAGCTCGTAGATCAACGCCGTTCCCACCGAATTCACATGGAAGAACTTGCTGAAATCCGGCAGGTAATCCTGATAAGCGGCAAAATGGTAGACCGCCTCCACGCCTTCCAGCGCCTTGAGCATATCCTCGCGCTTCCGCACGTCGCCCTCGATGAATCGCACCGCGCACGGAATGTAATCCGGCTTGCCCTTCATATGCACCGGCTTTTCGAGGCTGTCGAGAATCGTTACCTCGTAGCCCTTCGCCAGCAACGCGTCCACGGTATGCGAGCCGATAAAGCCCGCGCCGCCTGTAACCAGAACTCTCATGAACGAGTCTCACTGTAATGTTTCAATGCGCCCCTCTGCCGGACAGCACGACGGGAATGGTCTTCGCGAGAATTTTGAAATCCAGCCAGAGCGACCAGTTGTCGATGTACGCCAGATCCAGTCGCACCCACTCGTCGAAATCCGTAATCGTACTCCGTCCCGATACCTGCCACAAACACGTCAGCCCCGGTTTTACCGAGAGCTTGCGCCGCTGCCAGCTTTCGAATCTTTGCAATTCGCCTTCCAGCGGCGGACGCGGCCCCACAATCGCCATGTCGCCCTTCAGCACGCTCCAGAACTGCGGCAGCTCGTCCAGGCTGTACTTCCGCAAAAACTTTCCGATGCGGGTGATGCGCGGATCGTCCGTCATTTTGAAGACGACGCCCTTCATCTCGTTCTTCTCCATCAGTTTTTCCTTGATGGAGTCCGCGTTCACCACCATCGTGCGGAACTTGTAGCCGGTGAATTTCTTCTTGGCCTCTCCCGCGACCTTCCAGCGGTAGAAAATCGGGCCGCGGTCATCCAGTTTAATCAGAATCGCAATCGCCGCCAGAATCGGGAACAGAATCAGCAGCATGGTTCCGGAGAAGCCGATGTCGAACGCCCGCTTCACCATAAGCTGCCATTCCTTGTGCCGCGTCGTGCGGTAGATCAGCACCGGCTGATCGTACAGAATTTCCGTTTCCACCTGCGCGACGAGGCTGGAGAAGAAGTTGGAGAGAATCACCGCGTTCACTCCTTCCTGCTCGCACAGTGCCAGCATATCCGTGCACCGTTCAAGCTGCCGCGTGGACACGGCAAACACCACTTCATGGATCGGATGCTCGTGCAGGATACGCGGCAGATCGTCCGCCGTTCCCAGCACCCGCGCCCCCATGATCTCCTTGCCCACGCGCTCCTTGTCCAGTTCGACAAAACCCACCAGATTGACGACCCACTCGGAATGCTCGTTCAGCGACGCCAGAAATCTCTGCGCCTTTTCACCCGAGCCGACAATCAGAATCGTCTTGGTCAGTGCGCCCTCCGTCCGCAGGTACTCCCGCAAAAAGCGGAAGAAAATGCGGTTCAGGCTCAGCAGCGCCATGCCGATGATGACGAACAACAGCATCGCGCCGCGCGGCGGAGTTTCGATCCGCAGCGCGTACGTCACCGCGAGAAACAGCAGCGTCCCTACCGTCGCCGTACGGAAGACCACCTTGAACTCGTGCATGCTGCGCATGCGCTGAGTGTCGGTATAAGCCTTCTGAATATCCAGCAGGAACCACCAGATGAGCGCCAGGACCACCAGACTGTTGTAGTAACTGTCGAGAGTCTGCGCAGTGCCAAAGAAGAATGCCGCCCGAAGCTGAGTACGTAACGCAAAAGCCGTGACAAACGCCACCACGGTCATTACGATATCCGCGATCTGGGCAAACAGCCGCACCCAAATGGACTGTTCATTCGTCTGAGGCATAATCGCTCATCAATTGCCGGCGTTCGCCGGACATAACATCACGCTGCCAAGCTACTCCACACTATCGACCACCGGACCGTATACAGCCTAAGCCGCCACGCCACGGTAGAAATCCTGAATCGACTTGGCCACGAACTCCACCTGAGCGTCGGACAGCTCGGCGTTGATCGGCAGGGCCAAGGAATCCAGTGCCAGACTTTCGGCATTGGGGAACTGCCCCTGCTTGTAGCCGAGGTAACCGTAGCACTCCTGCAGATGCAGCGGCACGGGATAATAGATGTCGCTGGCAATGCCGCGAGTCTTCAGATACTCCTTCAGATCGTCCCGGCGCGGTGCACGGATCACATACTGATGATACGTGTGATAGGCATCCGCCGGAACGGCCTGCATCGTCACCGGTGCGCCTTCCAGCAGATGATTATAGAGTGTCGCCAATGCGCGGCGGCGTTCATTCCATTCGCCCAGATACTTGAACTTGATCGCCAGCACCGCCGCCTGGATTTCGTCCAGACGCGCGCAGATGCCCAGGCGGTCGTAGTAGTAGCGGTCATGGCCGCCGTGCATGCGGTCGCTGCGCACCGTTGCCGCCAGTTCGTCCGTCCGCGTCAGCACCATGCCGCCGTCGCCCGCGCCGCCCAGATTCTTCGTCGGGTAGAACGAGAACGCCGAAATGTCGCCGATGCCGCCCGCCACCCAGGTCTTGCGCTTCGCGCCGACAGCCTGCGCCGCGTCTTCAATCAGCGTCACCTTGTGCTTCTGCGCCACGGCGCGCCACGCATCCGGATCGATCACCAGCCCGAACAGATGCACCGGCAGCAGTGCGCGGGTGCGCGGCGTGATGGCCGCCTCGGCCTGCTTGACGTCCAGATTGAAACTGTCCTTTTCGATATCCACAAACACCGGAGTGCCGCCCGTACGCACGATTGCTTCGGTCGTGGCGACAAATGTATACGGTGTGGTAATCACTTCATCGCCGGGCCTGATGTTGATCGCCATCAGCGACAACAGCAGGGCGTCGGTGCCGGAGGACGCTCCGATACCGCACTTCATCCCGGCCAAACCGGCCATCTGTTCTTCAATCTTCTTGACATTCGGCCCAAGTATGAAATACTGGGTTTCGAAGATGCGGGTGATTTCAGGCATAACCTCACCCTGGATTTTGCGGAACTGCGCCGGCAAATCCAGCATCGGCACGTTCATGATAACTCCTGTGAGAAGAAGGCCACCGTCGCTTCCAGTCCCTGGCGGAATTTTACCAGCGGCTCAAAACCCATGGCCGTTTTTATTTTAGAAATGTCGGCAAGGGAGTGGCGCACGTCTCCGGCGCGACCCTGCTCGTGATTGGCTTCCGCCGGCATTCCGGTGATTTCTCCGATGGTGTGGAGCAGATCGAGCAGCGTGTACCGCTCGCCGCAGGCCACATTAAAAAACTCTCCGCCCACGCCGTCCGTGTAGCAGGCGCGCAAATTGGCGTCGATCACGTTGGCGACGAAGGTGAAATCGCGCGACTGCAATCCGTCACCGTGAATGGTCGGCTTCTTCCCCTTCAGCACCGCCGTAATAAACAGCGGAATCACCGCCGAATATTGCGACGTCGGATCCTGCCGCGGCCCGAACACATTAAAGTATCTCAGCGCCACCGCCTCGAATCCGTACACCTTGTAGAATGCCGCGCAATATTTTTCCGTCGCCAGCTTGGACACCGCATAGGGCGACATCGGCAGCACGGGCATCTGCTCGATCTTCGGCAACGTGGGAGTGTCGCCGTAAACGGATGACGACGACGCCGCCACGACGCGCCGCACGCCTTCATCGCGCGCCGCCAGCAGCACATTCAGCGTGCCGCACACGTTGACGTCGTTGGACGCCACCGGGTCCTGCACCGAACGCGAGACGCTGGGCAGCGCCCCCTGGTGCAGCACATAGTGTCGCCCGCGCATGGCCGCGCGCACCGCCGCCGCATCGCGCAGATCGGCCTCGATCAGTTCGATGTCCTTCATAAACGGCTGGAGATTTACCTTTCGCCCCGTGGCGAAATTGTCGAACACCGCCACGTCGTGGCCGCGTTTCAGCAGTTCTTCGACAAGATTCGATCCGATAAACCCGGCGCCGCCGGTAACGAGAAAACGGTCTTTACTCATGACTTCTTTTCCGCTGGATCGCTTCTGACAAATGTGTAGCACGGGTTTACCATTCCGCGGAACGCGCCGAAAATGTAATCCACGTGACTCTTTTTCAAACCTGCATGACAGGGCAGCGCCACGATGCCGTCGCGCTCGTCCATCTCCGACCCGATGCCGAATTCCCGCAGCCGCTCATGAATCGCCCGCGCGGGATACGGTTCCTCCGCCTTCAGCAGAAAGGCCAGTGGCGGCTGCTGACCGTTTGGGGGCGGGAAGCCCAGCATGGTGAACAGTTCGGAATAGCGGTTCCAGTTCTCCGCCCGCGCCGCCGCGTAAGCCTCGCGCTGCGGCCAGTGAATCTGCAACAGTTCCCGCACCGTGTTGCGCTTGGTCACGTCCAGACAGTGGAAGTGGTCCCACACGTGCTTGTCGGGATAGAATTCGCCCACCAGCGCCGCGCCGAACTGCAGCGGGAACCAGCGCGCAAAATCGAACACCGCAAACCGCCCATAGCTTCCCGACCGCTGCTCGCCCTGCGGAAAATAGAAATAGTCGCGGCAGTCTTCCACCAGCGGCACCCGCTCCGTGGAAAGCTCTTCGACTTCCGCACAGGGAATCCCCCAGCGGTGGCATACCAGGTACGCGTCCGCTTCGCGCTTACGCGCTTCAAAGCCGAACCGGTCGCCGAACATCTCCCGCAGCGATTCAATGTACGACGTTTCGCCCGCCGATGCCCACACGCCCACCGTCGCCGGATTCGGCAGTTCCAAAGCTCGCAGCGCCGACTGCAATGCGTAGGGCCACGATGGCAGATAGGTGAACTCCGCCTCGAAATACTCGGAGAGCTGCGTATTGATCGCCACCGCCTGCTGCTCTACCCAATCCAGATGATCCGTCGCAAACGGGTTCAGCGCCATATGCGGCTTCACCTCGTCGGACGGCGCCCGGAACAGAATCGGATACGGCTGCGTGCAGTATTTCTGAAAATAGTGCTGCAATTCCGGACGGAAACTCACCCCCACGTCCAAGTAGGTGAACTCGCTACCCTTGAACTCCTCGACGATGTGCCACAGCAAATACGCGTTGGCTTCAATCGAGCGTCCCAGTTCGTTCGTCCCGCCGTAATGGTAGAACAGAGTATTGGGCGTCACCGGAGTCACAATGATCCCGCCCACCAGTTCCTCGCCCAGATACGCCAGATAGAGCTTCTGTTCCGGTTCGAGGGTTTTGGTCAGCGTGTCCGGGTTGTACCACACCCGGGCCATCAGGGAAAGGTCACGGCTCTCTTCCATTCGGATGCCCGCACGCTTCGCCTTGCGAATTCCCTGTTTGGCGCGCGAACGCAAAAGCTGCCAGGCCTTCTTTGGATCGAGGTGCAGCAGCGAGCCTTGAGTCAGAACGTCTTTGCCAATATATTGCACAAACCGGCCTTAGTTGTTGCAGAGAGATGCGCCACTGGGGCACGTCGGAAACGTCGTCGGATACAGCAAGCGAGGTCCGCGGCTGTCGGAACAATCATGCATGCGGCCCCCCACCGCCGATCCCTGCTGTCCGTTCCACGAATTGCTGTCCACGTCCACCGTGTGAGTATTGTACTGGCAGGTTTCCATGAACACGAACCCCGAGGACGATTGAATGCAGTTCATATGGATCGTCGGATAAGACGGTCCCGCCGCGGTCAAGGTTACACCGACGTAAAAACATTGTGCCAGACGGAAAAAGTGATTGTGATGGATATACACCGACGAGTCCACGTGCGAACTGATATCTATGCCCCACCACGAATTGTTGATCTCGTTGTGGCTGATATCCATGTTCCGTGCGTCGCTGACGTGTATTGCCCCTGTCTCCCCCGACTGTCCCGCCGACGTATCGCGTCCGCAATTATAAAAATAGTTGCAGGAGAGAGATCCGCCCCGGAAACCTTCCAGCTCCACGCCGAACTTCGAGCATCCGAAAATCGCGTTGTGGTCAATCGTGATGTTCGGTGCGCTCGGCACCCCGGGCAGCACGTGCACACGGAATCCCAGCGGCAAGTGATTCACCACGTTGTGCCGCAACACAATCGAGTCCTGACTCGCCAGCCCGCCTGTCAAGTCCACCGACTGCGCGCCGATGTCCGTAAAACAGCAGTTCTCGATCCGCCCGCCCGGCACCTGCGAAATGATTCCCTGATCCCCGAATCGAAACGCGCAATACTGAAAAAGCGGCGCCGCCGCGCCCGGATTGAAGTTGATCGCCCGCCAGTCGCCGGCCGCCGGCTGCGGCTCGTTCGATGTAAAGATGATGTATTGCTCCGGCGTCCCCACCGCGATCAGCGTGCCGAATACGTTAATCCGTCCCCCCGCTTCGCCGATCCGCACCACGGCTCCCGGCTCAATCGTCAGCGTCGCCCCCGCCGCTATCGTCAAATTCCCCGGCAGCACATAATGCTCGCCGGCCAGCCAGCGTGTGTCCGCCGACATGATCGAATTCGGCTGCAAATAATTTTCCCGCTTCAGCGGAATCGTGCCCACATCCAGCTTCGAGCCGCTCAAATGCGCACTCATCGGTTCGCTCCAGCCGAAGGAGTCCTTCTGCGCCACGACGACATACGGTCCGTTCTCCAGATTGGGAAAGTTGAAACTCCCGTCACCGGACGTTGTCCCGGACGCCACCAGCGTCTGCCCCGGAATTCTCCACTCGAACACGCCTTGCTGCGGATAGCGGAATCCCACGTTGGCATTATTCTGCGTGGTCGTCCAGACACTCGCCGCATCCTGCGCCGGCGCGTCGTACAGACTCACCGCAATGCCCCCGTTGCCCCCGCCACCCGATACCGAAACCTTGCCCACAATCCCGTTGCGCTCATCCTGTTTCTTGCACGTGCTCAACAACAGAATGGCCGCTATCGCCACCGCAAGTACGCCCACACCCCATGTCAGTCGCCGGATGATTCCCATGGCGCTGTCCCTTTCATCTCAGGTATACGATGCCTGCAGCCGTAAGTGCCCACAGCATAACATTCGCCAGCGTCGCCTTATCGTGCGTCAACAGGCTGGTCGGGTCGCCGCCCTCGCTGCGGGTGTAGATCAAATACAAATAGCGAAAGAGACCATAGACAACAAAGGGTATAGTCCAGAAGAGGTTGCGTGTGCCGTAGTGAAGAAGGGTATCGTCGGAAATGGTGTACAAACTGTAGGAAACCAGAGTAGCGGCCGTCAGCGCCGCCAGCATCTGGTCAATCATCTTCAAGCTGTAGTCCGCCAGGCTCGCACGGTGGGAGGCCGCGTTGTCTCCCAGCATCGCCAGTTCGTGCCGCCGCTTGGCCAATGCCAGAAACAGCGACAGCAGAAAAGCGCACAGAATCAGCCAGTACGAAAGGTAGATCTTATCGACAAACCGTCCGACAATCGCCACGCCGCCCGCCGCGCGGTACACAAACCCCGCCGAGAGCAGCATCACGTCCACAATCACCAGGCGCTTGGCGCCCAGCGTATAGACGATATTGGTTGCCAGATACGCGGCGGCAATCCAGCCGAAATTCGGACTGACGAAAAACGCCCACCCGACTCCGCCGCCCGCCGCCACAATCGCCACCATCACAGCCACCCACACCGGAACTTTCCCGGACGGCAGCGGCCGGCTCTTCTTCCGCGGATGCTGACGATCCGCAGACAAATCTACCAGATCATTGAACGCATAAACGCCCGCCGACAGAAGGCAAAAGGCAAAGAACCCCTGAGCCGCCGCCAGCAGCACATCGGGGTTCTCAAGAACGATCTTGGCCGGTGAGAACAGGATCGCCGCGAACAGAACGAGGTTTTTCGTCCAGTGGGCGGGCCTGATCAATTGTACGACGCCGACGAGCAATCTCATGCAGGATTACAACTTCACGACGTTCGGGAAGGCCCCGAACTTTTGAGTAGCGTTGCGGGCGTCAAACACCAACTTCGCCCGGCGGATAACCATTTCGTAATCGGTATCGGTGTGGTCCGTGCTGATCACCACGAGGTCGCACGATTTCACCAGGTCTTCCGTGAGCGGCACCGACGTGTGCATGTGCCCGTTGATGGCGATCGATGCAATAAACGGGTCGTGGTACATGACCTTCGCGCCGCGCTTTTCCAGTTCCTCGATCACGTCCAGCGACGGCGACTCGCGCGGATCATCAATGTCTTTCTTATAGGCCACGCCCAGCACCAGCACCTTCGAGCCCTTCATCGCCTTCTCGTGCTCGTTCAGGGCCATCGCCGCGCGATTCACCACGTATTCCGGCATGCCCCGGTTGATATCGTCCGCCACTTCGATGAAGCGCGCGCGATATTTCAGAGTCTTCAGCTTCCACGACAGGTAAATCGGGTCAATCGGAATGCAATGCCCGCCCAGACCCGGACCGGGATAGAAAGGCATGAATCCGAACGGCTTGGTCGCCGCTGCCTTGATCACTTCCCATACGTCCGCGTTGAGCAGCTTGCACATAATGGCCAGCTCGTTCACGAGGCCGATGTTGATCAGGCGGAACGTGTTCTCCAGCAACTTGGCAAGTTCCGCCGCCTGCGTCGAAGACACCGGCACCGGTTTCTCGATCACCATGCCGTACACCGCCATGGCCGCCTTCACGCAATTCGGCGTGTGACCGCCGACCACTTTCGGAGTGTTATGCGTGTGATACACCGGATTGCCCGGATCCACGCGTTCCGGCGAGAAAACGATAAACACGTCCTCGCCCACCTTCAACCCGCGCGATTCAAAGGCAGGAACCATCAGCTCCTCGGTCGTCCCCGGATAGGTCGTGCTTTCCAGCACCACCAGCAAACCCGGATGCGCGTATTCCAGCATGGCGTCCCGCGCATTGACAATGAAGGAGATGTCCGGATCGCCCGTTTTGGACAGCGGGGTCGGGACGCAAATCGACACGGCATCGAGATCCTTGATCACCGAATAATCGGTAGTCGCGGTCAGGAAACCCTTGTCCACGCAATCCTTCAGGAGCTTCGAGTCAACATCCAGAACGTAAGAATCCCCCTTCAACAGCCGTTCAACCTTCTCGGGGATAACTTCGATTCCGGTCACATGAATGCCCTTACGGGCAAATTCGACCGCCAAGGGGAGCCCAACGTATCCCATTCCAATCACGCCCACGCGGAGTGATCGGTCGGCGACCTTCTGAAGCAAGTTGTTGATCTGCATAGGCCTAATGTTCATACCAAGGTTTCTTCAGACTTACAATATAACTACCCGGCACAAAAAAAGCAATCAGAGAGAGCCTTCTTGCACCCTGCTTGACTGCTTTTTGCAATTGTTATACCGAAACTTACAAACCGCTAATCAAATGGGGTTCCGCACCGGAAACATGTGATAAATTACTCAAAGTGCGGAAGATACGCAACCCCCGTGTTCCCATGCCACCTGAACAGCCTTTTCTCTGGCCGTCCAGTGCCGGAAATCCATTGCCGCGGCAGGCAACCTTTGCCAACATTAATCCCGGCAAATGCCGGCAAACGGTTACAGCCCGCCTGCCTCCTGCTCCGAAGTAAGATGTTGGAAGTATCCCGAATTTTGAGTTTCAAACTGAGCAAGCGCCAAGGTGTAAAGAGCCAGAAGCACGACTGCCAAAACCAAAATGATACCAACTCTTTTCATGGAGGATGATCCTATACGAGATGACATGGCGGGGGTGGGAGCGGAGTAACACGAGGAGGGTGGTTCAAGCCAACCCTCCTCGCTCGAAGATCCGGAAGGATTAAGAGAAAGGTATTATTTTAGGCGCACAATGTCAATACGCCGGTTCTGATATCGTCCATTTTCTGTGGAATTCGACGCGATCGGATATTTGGAGCCATACCCCCGCGCAACGAGCTTTCCGCCGTCTATGCCCTGGGCAATCAGGAACTGCCGCACGGCGTTCGCACGCTTCTTCGACAGCGGAATATTCACCGCGTCGGAGCCGGTGATGTCCGTATGTCCTTGGATTTCGAGAAGCTGGATTTCAGGGTGCTCGTAGATAAGCTGAGCCACCCCTTGCAACACCCGCGAAAACTCCGGCGTAATCTGCGCTGAACCTATGGCAAAATTGATTCCGGGGAAGGTCACCACCCCGCCTGTACTCTTCCAACTCTGACTGATGGAATCCCTCTGCGCCGGGCGCAGTAGTTCGAGCTGCACCCGGATAGTCGGGTTGCCCTCGAAAATGTAGCGGTGAGTAATCTCCCGTGGGAACTCCCCATACGCATCCCGGTGCCGCCGCAAAGAGCCCAGCATGCTGGGTAGAGGATTGGGCTTGCCAAAGAAGAAGTTGACCGACAGACGATGATTCTCCTGCAGCCACTTCTGAGGCTCGGTTACAAAGGCATACTGCACATTGAAGTAGCGGTACCCGACCCCAAAGCCCGCCGTGAACCCCCGGGTGTCCCGCGCCAGATCATTCAGTCCTGCCGCCACGTAGAAATCAGCCTGCTCCGTCGCCTGAACATGGTAGGCCGCACCGATGGCCGCCGTGGCGTCCATATCCTTTACCTTGATCAGGTCCAGATCAATCGTCACATTCTGCCAGGGGAACACGCCGATTCCCAGCCGGCCTTCATAGGGCGTCTGGTCCTTGCCGATCTTTCCGGTGACATCCCTGACCATCGCGCCGAACTGCAATTCATCGTAGGGCTTGACAATCAACCCGGCATCCACGCCGTAGCCGTTGTTGTCCGCCAGATTCTCCTGCACATATTTGCCACTGATTCCCGCGCCCACACCCTTGCCGAACCAGTGGCCGTAACTCAGTTGAAAGGCGTTCTGTGAAACATCGAAATTCCCAGTCGGCACTCTATTGATGTCGCGGCCCATGATGTCGGTAATGCCTGCATTCATCCAAGACAGGCTGAAGGCGCCGATCTTCTGCGCGTTCCACGTTCCGCTCAGGTAATTGTACTGACGCTCGGCCTTCATCCCCGCCGTATACATTAAAGATGCCTCGTACTCCCGCAGGGACACCAGCAGCGCCGGATTCCAGTATGCCGCCGTGGCATCCATTGCGACCGCTGTCTGCGCCGTGCCCATTGCCATGCCCCGCGCACCCACGCCCATGCGCAGCCAGGGCGCGCCAAAATTCTGCGCAGACGCCCTCGTCGCCACAAGCAATAGACACACCGTGATGATGCTTGCCAATCTGATGCGGGACATGCTATCCCTCCTGATCCTATCTCAATTCCATCCCGTCACGCGGAATGAATATTACAACGCACTTTTCTCGCGATCCAAACACCGCACCCAACCCTGTCTTCGCAGCCCCACGCTTTTCGATAGCCCAAGCCCTCGCCGCGCCCAAGCCGTCGCCGCGGCATGCGTCTTAGGATTTCGCATGCCCGGCCATGGAAGGAATGTGCCCGGCGCTTCGGCCCCCCTTTCCCTATTTCATGGGGAAAGTCCTTAGACCTCGACGAAGACGGGGGCCGGGGGATAGAGGTCTGCCCGCCCACAAACCTATTCCCGTGTAGGGGCGGGTTAAGCAGAAGGAAGCAACTCATCAGAGGATGCACCACGCGCAACCCGCCCGCTGTGATCCCGGCAATAGGCAAGACGGGAGGGTTGCGGAAGACCTTAACCCTCCCCTACACCGATCACATCAAGGGTATGGCATCCGCCGTAGGGGCACGGCATGCCGTGCCCGTCTTCTATCAGGGGGGTGGCCGAAGGGCCATGTCGTGCCCGTCTTCGATCAGAGGGTGACCGAAGGGCCATCCGTGCCCCTCCGCCTTTCCCCTTTGATCGTCCCTCGTTCAAGACCCTTTACCTCTTATTCCTGAACGCCACCTTGACAATCTGGTCTTTCGTCTGGCCTCCGGCCTTCAGCCGAACATGAGCAAGGTAGACCCCACTCGCCACCTGCTCGCCACGGTCATTCTGCGCTCTCCACACCGGCTCAAACCCGGTGCTCGGCAGATTACCTTCAAACACCGTACTGACGAACTGGCCGGAGAAGTCGTAGATCTTAATCTGTACAAAGGCTCCGCCCGTGGCCGGCAGTGAGAACCGGGTCATTCCTCCGCCCTCATTCGGCAGCAGGGAGAACGGATTCGGATAGTTGTACACGATGCTGTCGCCAAGCTGCGGTTCACCCGGAGGGGTAACGGTATCACGCACAAAGAACTGGAAGGCCGCCGTCGTGCGGTTGCCGGACAAATCACTTGCCTGCGCAAACAGCGTGTATTCACCGCGCTCCAGCCCGCTCACAGCAAGATTCGCCGTCGCTGTGCGGCGGTTCTCGGCAATTGCAATGGTCAAAGTCCCCGGTATCGGCTGGCTGTTGATCGTCTCCAGATGCACATTAATCGATGTCGAATCCAATTCTCCGCCCGGAGCATCCTCAATCTGAACCACAAACGTCGGGCTGGCATGCAGCGGCAGGCTGCTTCCGTCCGGCGGCGATACCAGAGTGATCACCGGGGCAATGGTATCATTGGTCGAAATCTGACGTCCCACGGTGAAGTCCCAATTGGCGGTTCCTGTGTTGCACACCCAGTCACAGGCGGAGACAATCGCCGTATACACCCCGGGCGCCAATGTGTCCGTCCACGTAATGGTGGTAGATGTCTTCACCGCCTGCCCGGTCAAATCCCGCTCGCTGCCGTCGCTGTGAGCGCGCAGATGCAGCGTCACACACGCCGTATCCACGCCGCTGTTTCCCTGATCATCATCCAACCGACCCTTCTTCACCGTGCCGCGACGTGGCGGCTTCTCTACCGTCGCCGCGTCCAGCGTCAGGCTTCCCTTAGCCATGCGCGATGATTCGAGTTTCTCGACGTTCTTCGTCTTGGGAATATTCCGCCGGACAAGTGGCGCCGTCTGAGCAGCCGTGGTATTATCCGTGTAATTCGCGCTGATCGTCACCGGCTGTCCCAGCGGCACCACGCCATTGGGTGCGGGAGACACCGGCGTGATTACCGGCGGCGTCGTGTCGATAATCCACGTCTGAAGCTGGGCTCCGCTCACTCCCACCGTGTTCGTCGCGGTTATCAGAATTCGTACTTCCGTTGCCGTCGGCCCCGGTTCAAGATGGAAGCTGTCTTCCAGCGTGAACGTCTGATTCAGATTCAGCGGATCCGGCTGTTCGCCGACAATCTGGAACGGTGCGTTCCGCAGCAGCGTGTCCTGACAGATGCCCGCATCGCACGCATACTCCCGCAGAATATCCACCCGGATTCCCGTCACATCTACATTGGCGCTATCCCGCTCCCGCACGGTTGCCCGTAAATAGAGCGGCGTGTTCGGACTCCAATAACTGTCAAACTGGCACGGCAAACCCGCAGGCAGTGCTTGGAACGTGATCTCCGGCGCCAAACCCCGCACGCGGAAGGTCCACGTCGAGTCGCCCCCGTTCCCCACGCAGTCCTCGATATGAACGCTCACGGTATAGAGTCCCGGCAACTGCCCCTGCGGAAGGATGTACCTTGCGTGAGTCGCATCCAATTCCACAAAGCGGTTCGCAGAGTCCGGCGCCACATAAATCGGAATGCCGCTCGGAGGAATAATCGTCATCCGTGTCCGCTGCGCCACCACACCCGAGCCATTGTCATCCAGACTCCCCCGCCCCGTTCTCTTCATCGCGGAAGCCTTCGCAATCCCTTTCAACCCTCGCGCCGCCCCACCACTATCCGGGCTGAAATCAGAATATGTCACAGAAATATCTATCGCTTCATTGCGCGACAGCAGAGTGTCCGCCGGCGCACGGCCCGTCACATGCGGCGGGAAATTGTCCGCCCAGTAGGTCAGACGGCTATGCGTGATCCCACTCACCGAATCCACCGCCGGATTGTAAAGCGCCGTCCATGCATCCACCGCGATCTCCACTCCGGTCTCTCCGCTGGGGAATGGCCCCGCCAGCGTTACCGTCACGCAGTTGTGTGCCGGATCCACCGGATTCACCACCGTCGGTCCCGAGATCCGCACATGATCGCGCACTGTGTACACGCTGTATTGAATTCCGTTCGCGGCAATCGGCACTCCGGCCAGACTGTCGACACAGAAGCCGAAGGTGTCCGAGCGCGCCGGATTAAACCACGTGCCACACGTATGCGTCGTCGTATCAAACGTCACCACGGGTCCGCTGGCCCGCACAAAGTAGGACCACCCAAACGGCACCGCCTCCAGATTTCCCAGGCTGTCCGGCGCAATCAGCGTCACATGATGCAGCCCCGGAGCATAATACGGATTGACCTCCGGCCCCGCACCGATTCCACCAAACCGAATGTCCGCATTGTAATGGTTGGGTGGTGAGATAATATGGAAATTCAGCGCCGCGTTGCTCGTGTCTGCCGCCGTGTATGCATGGTTATCAATAATAAGCTGAAGCTGCCCGAGGTTAAGTCCCGACGCCCCGCTTCCGTTGCGCGCCGAGTCCACCACCAGCCCCTCAATCGTCGCCCGCTGGCCAAAGGTCAGCGTATCCTGCCGTCCGCCCGGCCCCACTGGCGAGACCGCCATCACTATAGGCGGCGACACATCCACCGTATACAGATAATTCGAGCTGTCATTGCGCGCGCACACCCGGTTCGCCACGTGCCACGTCACGCAAAGCTGGTCTGCAGGCCGGGGCAGCGTGTCCGGAAACAGGAACTGCACCTGTTCCCACTGCACGGTAAACGTCGCGCGATAGCCGCGCCCATTTGACAGCGGCGTAAATGTCATCGCTTCCGCGCCAATCCGCACCGAACGCGGATCCGCCGGATTCCCGCAATTCCTTAGCCGCGCTTCCACCGTCGCCGTATCCACTCCCGATTCCAGATCGGAAAGATCCGTCGTAATCACCGCCGTATGGCTGATGTACCCCGGAATGCTGTGCGCGTCCGGCCCCGACACATCCACCAGGAACGGCGTCACCGCCGTCTGCTGGCCATCCGCAAGGAACTGCACGGTATGCCGCCCCTGCCGCAAACACCCGAACCACGGCGCCACCGTATCTGCCCGCGGCGCAAAGGACACAAGGAACGCATTGCTCACCGTGTCCGTCCGCGTGCGAAACGCGTTGCTCTCCGTCACGCCATTATGCACAATGCGAACGGTGTCAAGAAACACCGTAACCGAACTCGAGTCCCGCACCCCGCCTTCATTCAGAGTGATCCAGAAGGTCGGCCGGCAATCCGTTCGCACACCATTGGAGTCCAATCCGAAATACGTGCTGTCCGGTACGCCCGGGCAAGTCGCCGAAGCAAAATGCACAAATGCCGAAATCGGTCTGAGACTGGAATGGAACACTGCCAGCCGCAACTTGTTGGGACATCCCGCGTGATCACTCGACTCCCGCCACGTCGGCGTCATGCTGAAATCCACAAAGCTGCTGTCGGCATGCACGCGGTCGATGTGCCGCTGCGTTACATTCACTCCAAGCTGCCGCCAAAGCAACGACGTCTGGTCCCAAAACGCCGCTACCACCATTGTGTCATTCGCCGGCAGCGTCGTCCCATTGAAATAGACGCGGAAACCGCTCGCCTGCGTGCCTGCGGTGACGGTCTTGGACATCACCGTTTCCACCGTGGAAAGCAATTGCAGATGCGGCTGCGTTGGTGGCACCGCATGCGCCGTATCCTGCGCCGGTTCAAACCACAGCGTGCCGTCTCCCGTCACGCCATTGTGCGGAACGGTCACCGTTACCTGCCGGTCCTCGGACGTCTGCGCGCCGTTGGAACCGCCATTGGCGGTCAATAGTCGAATCGCCAGATCATAGGTCGTCATGATCACATATAGCGCGCTGTCTCGTGCCACGGGCTGCGCGTGGAAGATCGTCAACGTGCCGGTGCTGTTATTCAGAACGCACGGCTGTGTCAACGCGTCGAGATGCCCCGCAAAAACCGTCGAGTCCGACTGCCCCGGCGATGCGCACACGAGTGCGCCGTTCACAAAACAGGCCGGGTCCGGTCGCCTCAGAGTGCTGAATAGCCAAGGCCCCTGTCCTGCCAGCACACGCACCCGCGCCCAGTCTTCATCGAATACCGCGGGCTGCGTGGAGTGCGTGGTATCGGCAAAGCTGAATCGCGGCGGATTCGGATCGAAATTGTTATTATTGTCCGTTGCCACCGCACGGAAAATCGCATTCGGCGCAATGCTGTCCAGCGCCAGCGGCCATGACCAGATATTGATGACCTGATTGGCGTCGCAGAACGGAACATTCGCTCCGGTTTCTCCAAGATGAATCCACGTGTGCGCGCCGTCCACCGAGTATTCGAATTCTACCCGCGTCGTGCGATTCGTCGCCGCGTCCTGCGTCACCGCCCACAAACGGTCGGGGCATCCGGGCAAACTGTCGGAGAAGAATCCCACAATCCACGCTCGCTGCGGGTATTGATCCACAAGATTCACGAAGATTCGCGTCTCGCCGCAGTTGCCCGCATGATCCCAGGCCACCGCATGCAGCAGCAGGACTCCGGGAAGCAGCGCCGCCGTGTCCCAGATCGTTTGCCACGGAACGCCGTTCGTATCGCTGCCGATGTAGACCCAGTCGCTGGGCACGTTCGAATTCAGACTGACGCGCGAGTAATAAAACGCCACGCTGTCAATCGAACTGTTGCCGCCGTTGCCGAAGGAATCCACCACCGTCACCGTAATGATCTCCACCTGCCCGCGCCCGATAATCATGTTCGCCGGAGCGGGGTTGCCGTTGATGTTGGTGATCTCCACAATCGGCGGGCAGTTGTCCATCCGCACCGAATCGGCAAAGATAATTGTGGTATCATTCGGCACCGGAACCGCGTTGTCCGTCGCCCGCGCCCGCAGCGTAATCAGCCCGCAGGTGATCGCCGTGTCAGTCCACGCATAGGCCCAGCGGTTGCTGGAGTCATCGAAGACCGCCTGCCCAATCGGATGCCAGAAGCCCGGCGCGTTCGGATCGGTAGTCGCCTTCCAATCGAAGGCCACCGCCGTCACGCTGTCCGAAGAGGTGGAGTCGAAGCGAATCCATAGTGTGCGCGTTACAACCGGATTGTTGGTGAACACGCAGAATCCGCCCAGCAGCCCTCCGGAAACCGGACTGACATCCGTCACCACCACCGAGAGCGTTCGATCAATAATGATATTGGCGGTGTCGGTCGCGAGCGTCACCAGGTTCCCGCCCATGTCCGCCGAGCCCACCGCGATCAGTTGCGCCGGTCCCTCCGCCAGGGCGTCAGTGTTCCAACTGTTCAGCGTCCACACCGTTGTCCCCAGCGGATTCGGCACGGTTCCGATAACCGACACCGTGCCGCCACGTACGAATTCGAAGCGCACGTGATCAAGGCTCGAGTCGCTGTGCGCGACCAGTTCCACACCATCGCCGCGAACATGTGGCCGGGCCTGCACCGGCTGCCCGCCCACTGTAATCAAACGCACGTCCGCTTCGTGGTCCACCACAATGAAACTTGTGTCCGCCACAATCCGGCCAAGCGCGTCTGTCGAATCCTTCAAATGGACAAGATCGGTCGCCACCGCCGCGAAGTCGTAGGTCCACCCCACCACCAGATCCGGCAAGGCTCTCCACTGCACCGAGTACGGCCAAACACGTGAAGAGTCAATCGGAATCCACTCGGACGGCGCGCCGTGCGCGCTGCGGTAATACAGTGCAATCTGCCGCACACCATAATTGTCCGAGCCCGCCAGGTCAAACAGATATTGGCCGCCGCGTTCGAGGCTGTCCAGATCGGCGGTGGCATGGTCAACACGATGCACCGACACGATGTGCGCCCGTGGCTTCTCATTGTCCACAAACACCGTTAACGGATGCGTTGGGCCGGCTCCCGCTCCGCTGAGGTCGCCATCCACGTTCGTCGTACTGTCCTCGGCAAAGGCTCCCAGCTCGTACGCGCCATTCAGCAGCGCCGTGCTCCAGAGAGCATTGTCCGCCAGCCGGAAGGTGTCACCACCCGCAGAAGTAATCCGCTCGATAGACGTCCACGGTCCGGTCGCTCCCTGTGGCCGCACGGCAAACGTCACCGAAGCCACATCCGGCTCACTCGCCACGGCGCTCAGTCTCACGTTTCCGGTCAGGAAAATCGCTGAAGAATCGGGAGTCTGATCCGGCGTCGCCACCAGGCTGTGTGCGATGGGCGCTGTGTGGTCTACGACAAGGAAGCGCTTCACATGACCGTCGGCGATCAGGGAGAGCCACTTCTCCTGAGTAGTGCTCCCAATGCCATGATCGACACACTCCTGCCAAGTCAATGTGCGGCCGTCATTATCCGTCGTTCGCGCCACAATGTCGTAGCGCACTCCGGGCCGCGGATTGTTGATCAGCGCGGCGAAGCTGCCTGCCCACAGATCCACATGGCTTAAATTGAAGGGTTGCGTGGAATCGTCGCCGATGACTTCCCACTGTGTGGAATCCAGCGGCGAGGCCGATGCGCGCTTGATCTCAAGAATGATCCCGTGAATCTCGTGGTTCGAAGTGTCCGGACATGCTCCCACGGACAGAATCGAGTAGTGTTCGATCGAGTCGGGAAGCTGTGGCTGGCTCCAGTCTTCGCATGCGGTCAGACTGTCCAAAAAAACATCGCCCGGCCAAATAAAGACATTGGCCGGGGCGAGAACTTCGGTAGACCGCGCTATGTCGGACACCATCATCCCACTGGAACGTTCAGGAGCATCCGCGCGCTTAGACCACACCTCCCCCGGTTGCGCAGAGTGAACCCGCGCAACGAATGAAATTAGAAACAGGATGGTGACGGACAAGCGAAAAAACGTAGCAGTTGACTTCATCCTGAGACTCTCCTCGAGTGGAGGTGCTCCGCTCCTTGTGCCTTAGCATTACCGGTGTGTTCAATATATCATCAGTAACGCGCTCTTTCAAATGGTTCAGTGAACAAAATCATCATCGTGAAGAGCACGTCTGATGCCTTGATCAGCAGAAAGGTCCATTCGGTATAGAACACAGGGAGAGGAGTTGCTGAAATTATCTACCAAACTTTTGTGAGGGTGCTCAGACAGTGCTGGCCAGAATCATGGTCCGCACCACCTTTGCCGCCACAATCGACGATACCTGAGTCGAGTCATACATCGGGGACAACTCCATCACATCCCAGCCGACCCACCTCTTGCCCGCGAGGGCGATGAGCCAGTTCTGCAATGTTGCGAATTGAACACCTCCCGGCTCCGGGGTACCTGTGCCCGGCAAAATGGACGGATCCAGAATGTCCAGGTCTACTGTGACATAGAGCGGTCTATCGCCTACCCACTCCGCAATCTCCGGCCCCGTGATACTCGCAGGCTTAAGATTTCCAAGGGTCTTCGCCGCGTGGAATTCTTCGCGCGTACCCGACCTGCAGCCTATGTGCAAAACCCGTGACGAGCCGATCTGGTCGGAGACTTTCTTCATCACGGTTGCGTGGCTGAGTTCCACCCCCAGATAGTCGGATCGCATGTCCATATGCGCATCAAACTGCACCACCACCAGATCCGGACAGGCACGGAGCGCCGCTTCCACCAGAGGCAGACTAAGCAAGTGTTCGCCGCCGAGCCCCGCAGGCACCTGCTTGCGGGCATAGACTGATGACGCCATATCCCGAATCGCATCCAGTGCGCCCCGCGTGTCCCCCGGCGGCAGAAGCAAATCTCCCGCGTCGGCAAATGCCACATCTTCGAGATCCATATCCATCACCGGACAATAGGTCTCCAGCACATCCGAAACGGTGCGTATGGCCTGCGGGCCGAACCGCGAACCGGGACGGAACGAGATGGTGCTGTCGTAAGGGCAGCCGAACAGGACCAACTTCGCGGCGCTCGCATCGGGGTTGGCGCCGAGAAATGGCGTCCCTTGCAGGAGTTGAAACGTGCTCATAAAAGAATCGGATAGGATGGTTGACGTGAAGGCCTGAGCGGCAAGAGCACAGGCGCGCGGCTACATTTTCAAGTACTCGAGCAATTTGTAGATCAGCATTGCCGGCCAGATCATGGCCTTAAGCAAACCGAGCACGCCTTCCCAAAAGGTGGAAGCGTGCTCGATGTAATAGATCGCGGCTCCGATGAACGCCATGCCATAGACACCGCTCGAAACACCGTGCGATTGTCTTTTCCAGTTCGACTGACAACAGTTCACATCATCGGCCATTTTCGTCTCCTGCAACTTGCTTATGTCAAGTGCACAGTCGGTTCAACTTTTCAGCAACAACGCGCGGTCTACGGGCGGAAATAAAACGCCGGCACCGCAAACGCACCCGCCTGATGAGCAGGCGTATAGTAACGCGCCGTTTTGGCGATCTCCATCTGCCTCACTTTATCCACGTCCAGTCGCGGATCATGCACGTCTGTGGCCACGAGGAAGCTCCACGATCCCGTGGGGTACGTCGGAATGGTCGAGATGTACGGCAGCACCATCTTGAAGAACTTCTTCAGACGCGCTTGCGTATCCCGCGCAGTATCCGCATCCACCCACAGACTCTTGCACTGCGTGACAAACAGACCGCCGGGAATCAGCGCCTCTTTTGCCGCCTTGAAATACGGGTCTTCGAACAGCACCACACCGGGGCCTACCGGGTCGGTGGAATCGGAGAGCACCACGTCGAATTCGCCGGCATGCCCGGCCAGGTACGCCGCACCGTCGCCGATCCTGATCTCCACGCGGGGATCCTTCAGCGTGCCGGCCAGCGTCGGCATGAACTCTTTGCAAACCGTGATGACGTCCTCGTCGATCTCCGCCAGCACCACACGCTCCACGCTGCTGTGCTTGAGCACTTCCCGCACGGTGCCGCCGTCTCCGCCGCCCACCACGCAGACGCTCTTCGGATTCGGATGCGCCAGCAGCGAAGGATGCACCAGCATTTCGTGGTAGGCGCACTCGTCCACTTCCGTCGTCATCACCGCGCCATCCAGCACCAGCATCCGGCCAAACTGCAGCGTGTCTACAATCACCACATCCTGATACTGCGAGCGTTTGTGGTAAAGAACATCTTTTACCCGCCATCCGGCCTGGATGTCGCCAAAGGTTTCGGAGAACCAGAGATCCATAGCACCCTTTTTATTGTGTCGTGTCGTGTTGAACATCCCGCTTGGAGACAGAAAACCCGCCGGAAACCTAAGAATCATCCCGCGGATTTTGTCGCCAGCCGAACGTGTTGTGAATAGACGTAAGAGGAAGATTAAGAGAAAGGCAGGTATACCGGAACATGCGGCGGGCTGCCGCATGTTCCCACGCCGCGCATTTTCGCGCGCGGCGGAATTACCCGTTCAGAGCCAGAGCACCACGGCGGCCATGGCCGCCCCGATAGTCTTCACGGTTCCGGAGGCCGAGGCCACCTTCACCGCTGCCAGCGTGTAGCCACGCATGGCAAAGGCCTCTTTGACTTTGGCAACCACCTCACGGCGGCAGGTTTCTTCATCGCCCTGAATGTGATGTTCCATAATCACACCGGGCAGTTCCGGATCATCCGGCACTCCGCACGCGACCGCGGCGGACACGACGGTTCCGGGAATATCCGAGCCTTCTTCGGCATAGGCCGTCGGAATCAGGGCTCCGTACGGCAATTTCATAGCGGGGATCTCGGTGCAGGCCGGCGGCAGAATCGAACTGATACGCATCAGGTTGGTGTTGCCGATTCCCGCTTTCATCAGAGCATTGTCAAAAGCATTCAGCGGAGTCTGACCTTCCGCATAACCGGCGACAAGAAAATACTTGTCGGGTCGCGCAAATACCATCAAACCTCCGCGCCGGTCAGAACTTCTTCCGGCTTGAAGCGGAGCTTCATGCCACCGGCCACGTCCAGAATTCCCCGCTTCATTTCGAAAGCGGTGAAATGGTCGGCACCGAGGTGCTCCTTCAAATACTCGAACGCCGCGTCAGGATCCACATCTTCGCCACAGGTGAACAGGTCCACCGCCGCGTAGCCGTATTCGGGCCACGTGTGAATGGCAAGATGAGATTCCGCGATCACCACCACACCCGAGACTCCGTGCGGGTTGAACAGGTGAAAAGCCTCCTGAACAATCGTCGCTCCACTGACAATCGCGGCATCGCGCATCGAGCGCTTGATGAATGCCACGTCGTTCAGAACGTCGTGATTGCAGCCGTAGTATTCGACTACGATCTGACGACCCAGAGCCTTCATGTTCCCATCTCCTTATAACAGCGTGAAGGTGAAGGCCGTACGCACAGCCCTAAAATACGGGCGGCGTCGTAACCCAGATAAATTCCACCGGCCTGCGGCCCGTGTTTTCCAACACGTGCTCCCGTTCGCCGGAATAATAGAAGCTGTCGCCCACATGGGCAATGTACTTTTCCCCGCCGAAGCGGAGCGCCAACGTCCCTCGCAGAATGTACCCGAACGCTTCCCCCTGGAAGGGCTTGATCGGATCCGTCTGCTGCCCGGGAAGCAGCCTGACAAAGGCCGCTTCCATTTCCCGATTCGTGCCGCCCGGAATCAGCAGCTCAAATTTATCCGCGCCGGTCTCTAAAAGGCCGGTGCGCTCCTTCGCGTCGTAGACCACTTTTTCCGGTGTCGTCTCGCGGAAAAAATCTGTGACCTTGACATTTAAAACCTTCAATATCTGCAGCAGGCTGTCGACCGAGATGCTGGTCTGGTCCCGCTCCAGTTGTGATATGAACCCCTTGGTCAGGTCAGCGCGATCCGCAAGCTCTTCCTGGGTAAGGTCACTGGCGAGACGGAGATTTCGTATGCGTTCGCCAATCTTCAAAAGGCTCCGATCAAAGTTTATTAAACTTTCCGTATAGTTTATTGAGCGGCAAATTTAAGAAAAAGTTCCCCATTTGTCAAGTACTTTTTTTGCCAATTGACTTAAGTGTATGTTTTAAAAGTTTTTGGTTGCTATCGTTTATTAAACTTGTGAGACAGGTTTGCTAAACCAGTAGGTGGTCTGACCCTCTGTGCCAGTCGGTTTTCGGTTAGCGGGGCGGTTAAGGGCGAGAGGAATAGGCAGACAAATGCGGAAAGTGTGTGATAAAAATGCACAGAGTGACCTTTTAG
This sequence comes from bacterium, assembly GCA_036504735.1. Lineage (NCBI taxonomy): Bacteria > bacterium. The sequence goes on along the minus strand of DASXUQ010000010.1, from coordinate 380,600 downwards.
GGTCACTCCATGCAAAACAGCAACTTTAAGCTGGGTCCAGCTTACCCAGCCGAGTTATCCACATTGGCCTCTACCAATTTTAAGCGGCGGGCCTCGACCAGAGGCATTCTCACGCGCAAATTGGAGCCGTGTTCATCATGCCTCTCCTCGAGGACCTCGGATAGACGGTGCAGTTCGGAAAGCAGCAGGCCGTCTCCGGCGGGGATGTCCACCGAGAGTTCCACCATGTCGGCGGCCATGACGGCACGCATTTTTTCCTGCAAAACGGTGAGGTTCCGCTTATCGCGGGCGCTGACGAACACACCGTCCGGATGCTCCTTTTCGACCCAGCGCAAGGGCAGATCATCTTCGAGGGCGTCCACTTTATTGAAGACATAGATATGCGGCGTCTTGGCGAGGCCCATTTCGGCGAGGATCTTGTCGACTTCGGCCATCTGGTCTTGAAAGGAAGGCGAGGACAGATCGACGACGTGCAAAATGCAATCGGCCTCGCGGATCTCGGCAAGCGTCGAACGGAAACTGGCAACAAGACCGTGCGGCAGTTTGCGGATGAAGCCCACGGTATCGGTCAACAAGGCGCGGTATTTGGGAGCGAGTTGCAAAGCGCGAGTGGTGGAGTCCAGCGTGGCGAACAGGAGGTTTTCCTCATAGACACCGGCTCCGGTGAGCGCATTCATCAAGGTGGACTTGCCGACATTGGTGTAACCGGCGAGGGCAAAGCGGAAGATGTTGGTGCGGCCTGAGCGCTGAGTTTCATGGATGCGCTCGATGTGCTTCAACTCGGCTTCGAGCACACGGATGCGGTCGCGGATCAGGCGGCGGTCGGTTTCGATCTGAGTCTCGCCGGGGCCGCGCATGCCGATACCGCCCTGCTGTCTTTCCAAGTGAGTCCAGGCGCGCGTCAGGCGCGGCAGAATGTAGCGAAGCTGGGCGAGTTCTACCTGCGTCTTGGCTTCCCGGGTGCGGGCACGGCGGGCAAAGATGTCAAGGATCAGACCGGTGCGGTCGATCACGCGGACTTCGAGTTCCTTTTCGAGGTTGCGCGCCTGAGCCGGAGTCAGGTCATCATCGAAAACGACAAGATCGGCGTCCGACTCGCTGGCGATGGTGGCCAGTTCGGCAACCTTGCCTTTGCCCAACAAGGTGCCGGGGTCCGGCTTGGACTTGCGGGCGAGTTCTTTTGCCACGACAAAGGCACCCGCCGTCTGAGCCAGCATGTCCAGCTCTTCGAGGTATTCAACCGACAGTTCTCGGGGGGTGCTTGCCCAGTTGACACCGACAAGCAACGCACGTTCCCGGCCATCGGCGGTGCCGTCTGCCATTGCCAGTTCACGGCTACGCTTCAGGTCACGGTGATCAATGCCGGAAGCGCCCACTTTAGCAAGGGGAGACTTCGAATCTTTTTGCTTCAAACTCTGTACTTGACCTCACTTAGGATAAATCTTAACGCGGAAATTTATTCTGACCAAACGAACCCCCTAACCTCAAGAAAATGCTTTGCTTCGGGCACGACATGTCGTGACCCTACGGCAGAATCCGTTGCAAAGGGCCGATGCAAATAGCTGAATCGGGGTGTGCTCATTACACGTTTCATGGGACTGTTTTGATCAAAGGATAGGCGAAGGTAATATATGAACAAATGGGCAGAAAGGCAAGGGCTGGCCTGATTGCAGAATAAGGGATTAGGGAAATAGGGAAGCGAAAGGGAGGCGGAAGGATGAAAGGAAGAGGGCCGATGGGGGCGGGGTTTCGGTCGGGTTGTGGGCTCGGTTCGGGTTTGTTTGTGATTCGGCTCAACCCGACTCGGCAAGGGTAGGCTGGCGCGGGCGCACTGCTGTGAGCCCCTACGGTTGGCAGGCGCGGGGTGTTTACCACACAAAGGGAATTAAGCGGTGGCGGACTTTCTGCCTGTAATCGGCATAGTCGGGGAATTGGGTGAGGAGGGTTTTTTCTTCGCCGAAGATGCGAGCGACGAACATCAGGGACAGCAGCAGGCCGATGAGCAGGCCGTATTTCGAACCGAGCAGCAGAGGGGCGCCGAAGAAGTACATGAGGCCGCCAAGGTACATAGGATGGCGGACGACACCGTAAATGCCAGTGGTGATGATGTGGTGATCGCGTTCACGCTGGATGCGGACGAGGGGCGAAGCAAAGGAGTTGTCGAACATCGTGCGCATGATAATGTATACGGCACAGAGCAGGAGAAGCAGGCCTGTCACTTTCCATGCCAGCGGAAAGCTTGCAGTCCAGTGAAAGCGGCGGGCATCAAGGGGCATGACGATGAACCAGAACACAACCATGCTCATCAGCAGGGCCATGAAGACCTTATCCCATCCCTTCTGTCCACCGGAGCCGGGGCGCTTGAAACGCTCGGCGAGCAGCGCGGGATCCCGGCGGTTCAGATAGAAGGCAGAACCGAAGACCGTACAGACGAACCAGGCGGTGAAGATCCAGCCTTCGGTCCAATGCAGATCACCGCCCAGACCGAGGATCAGACCGGGAAAGAAGATGGCATTGAAACAGAGATAGAGAAGGCGGAAAGGAGTTAGGGCGTTCATAAGACTTGAGACTGGAGACTGGAATGAAGAGACAGCGAGGACAGTATTCCGGGCAAGTAATGTCTTTACAGACGGCGGGCACACTGCTGTGTGCCCCTACGGGATTTTGGGGTCGTCGCGCAGCATCTTTTTAGCTTCGTCCCAGAGGGCGTCCATTTCCGCCAAGGTGGAATCGTGGAGGGCCTTGCCCTGGTCGGTCAGTTTTTGCTCGATATAGGCGAAGCGGCGCATGAATTTGGAGATTGTACCGCGCAGAGCGTCTTCGGGATTGACACCGAGTTTGCGGGACAGGTTGACGATGCTGAAGAGGATGTCGCCGACTTCATCTTCGATGGCGCTGGAATCGTGGCGCTCGATTTCCTGTTTCAATTCTTCGAGTTCTTCGCGGATTTTGGCCCACACCGGTTCGACGTCGGGCCAGTCAAAGCCGATGCCGGCGGCTTTTTCCTGCACGCGGAAGGCACGGTTGAGAGCGGGCTGGCCGAGGGGCACACCTTCGAGCAGTTTGGGGCGATGGGATTCATTGAGCTTGATCTTCTCCCACTGGCGCAGGACGCCGCGGGCATCATCCACTTTGGCTTCACCGAAGACATGGGGATGGCGGCGGATCAGCTTGTCACTGATTTCGGCAACGACATCCGCGGCAGTGAACAGTCCCTCCTCCTCGGCAAGCTGGCAATGGAAAACGATCTGCAGCAGCAGGTCGCCGAGTTCCTTTTTGAGTTCGCCGTAGGCTTCACGGTCGAGCGTGTCCAACACCTCATACATCTCTTCCATGAGATACGGGCGGAGACTGCGATGAGTCTGCTCGCGATCCCACGGGCAACCGTCGGGAGCGCGCAGGCGTTTCATGATGTCGAGCAGGCGGGTAAACTCTTCGGGGGCGGAACGGGGTGGCGTCACGGGAAATCTCGCGGTGAGCGCGCGGGGTAAGGACACCCCGCGCGGCGGTGGTGGATGTTAAGCGGGCGGGTCTATGACCCGCCCCTCCGGGGGACACGGCAGGCCGCGTCCCTGCGATATTCGGATCGGTTACACGTAGCGCAAGAGGATTTCGTAGCGCTCGGCGAGGCTTTTGCCTTCGTCGTGGGTGATGAAGAAGTTGTAGAAATCGTTCGACTGCTCGGTGTCCAGCGAAATTCGCAGCGGAGCACGGGTGGCGGCGGCCAAGGCGGCGGTGAAGGGGTCGAAGGCCGGAGTCAGGTCCACAACCACATCGGCTTCGATGTTGCGGGCCTTACGGTAGACCGGCTCTTTGGGAAAACCGAGCCATTGTTTCTGAGCAACATCGAACGTGACAATCCGCGCGCCGAGATCCGGGGACAGCCATGTGCGAAAGTTTTCGCGGACGAGCACGGTGGTCTGGTATGGGTTCAGGTGCTCCATCAGCGGTTCGAGGACATGCTGGGCGACGTCGAAATCGTGAAATTCGGGCGGCAAAACGACGGCCAGATGCTCGGGCTTCAAACCGGAAGCGGGGATGGTGAACTTGCTGGAAAGGGGTTCGCCCCTGACGCGCCACCAGAGGCCGCAAAGGCGGCGGCGCAGACGTTCTTTAAGGGTCATTCGGCGGACTCGGTAATGGGCTCACGCTTGACGATGCGCACTTTACCCAGGCGGTGCGCCTTCACCTCTTCGACGATGAAGGTGTAGTTATGGTACTCGACGGACGTCTTGGCTTCGGGGAAGTTACCTAATTCATCGAGCAGAAAGCCGCCCAGAGTCTCGAAATCCTGGTCCGTGGGGATCACATCGTCATCGAGAACCTGATTGACGGTTTCGACATCGAGGCGGGCATCGGCGACGACGGTCTGGTCATCCACCCGAGTCCAGAGCGGACGCTCTGCGTCGTGTTCATCCTGAATTTCGCCGACGATCTCTTCGATGACATCTTCGAGGGTCACAAGGCCTGCGGTGCCGCCGTATTCATCGACGACGATGGCCATATGCAGGCGTTCATCCTGAAATTGCTTCAGCAGCTCATGGATCATCTTCAATTCCGGCACAAAGCTCGGGCGGCGCAACATGCGGCGCAGATTGAAGGTGTCATCAAGCGGATAATGCAGCAGGAGATCCTTGGTGTGAAGGATGCCGATGATGTTGTCGATGCCGCGTTCGTAGATGGGAATACGAGTATGCTGGGAAGAATGAACGGTCTCGAGCAGCTTGGCTGTGGGTGTGGTTACATCGAGGCAGATCATGTCGGTGCGAGGCACCATGATCTCGCGCACGGTGGTATCGCCGAACTCGAAAATAGAGTGGATCAGTTCCCGTTCCTGCTTTTCGAGCGCGCCGTGCTCCTCGCCGACTTCGACAAGAGTCTTGATTTCTTCTTCGGAAACCCAGAGCCGGCGTTTCTCCACGCCAAGAGCGCGGGAGACGGCATCGGTAAAGGGCAGCAGAATGGCGACCACCGGACGCAGAATCCAGTTGGCTCCATTAACCGCACCGGCCCAGTTCAGCGCCCACTTGAGCGGATCGCGGATGGCTGTGAGCTTGGGGAGAATCTCGCCGCCCATGACGATGATCAGCGAGACCACCACCACCTGAATCAGGAACGCCAGCCAGGCGACGTGTCCGGCTTCCTGTGTAATTTGGGATGTCAGGATCGCGGCAATAGTGGCACCGACGATGTTGGCGATGGTGGAGCCGGAGAGCAGAATCACCAGCAGACGGCGTGGGTCGGCCAGCAGATGGCTGAGACGCTGGGACTTATGGTCTTTCCGCTCGGAAAGCTCGTCGATTTGAGCCCGCGTCAAGGAAAACAGGGCGGTCTCGGCGGCAGAAAAGAAGGCGGAGATGCCGATCATCACCAGGAAGACGGCGGTGCCCCAGATCATTGTGGGGGAGATCATCATATGCTGCTCTCCCCTGCTGCCAAGGCGCGGTCTTCCAGCCGCCGCATGATGAGGCGCTGCTCATCGGTGGCATCATCATATCCGGCAAGGTGCAACACGCCGTGGACAGCAAGCCGCGCGGTTTCCTGATAAAGGGGGACACCGTATTCGCGGGCCTGACGTCGAGCTTGATCAAGGCAGATATAGATGTCGCCCTCGGTCATGCGTTTGCGGGGGTCGGAAAGGTCAAAGGTCAGCACATCGGTGGTGCCGCGAATGGCAGAGTAGGTGCGGTGGAGCCGCGCCATTTCCCGGTCATCCACCAGCACGAAATTGACCTGACCGATTCTACCGCGGATGTGCCGGGCACCGAGCCGCGCGCAGGCAAGAAGAAAGTTTCGGCGCACGCGCGCCCGCGGAACCAGCGAATGGAATTCCAAGGTTCCGGCGGCGCGCCTGTTACTGGGAGGCTGGTCGCTCAACGCTTTCGTCGCCTCCTTTAGCGGTAGTCGGGGTCTCAGGTACGGTCTCCTCGGGCGTCTGGCGGTGCTGGAATTCCTCGTACGCGCCGATAATCCGGGCTACAAGGGGATGCCGTACGACGTCCACCTGGTCGAAGTAAACGAACTGCACGCCTTCAATGTCGCGCAGAATATCATGGATGGACAGCAGTCCGCTGGTTGAGCGGGGATGCAGGTCGATTTGAGTCAGATCTCCTGTGACCACGGCTTTGGCATTCTCACCGAGCCGGGTGAGGAACATCTTAAGCTGGCCGGTGGTTGTGTTCTGGGCTTCATCGAGAATCACAAAGGCGTTATCCAAGGTGCGGCCACGCATGAAGGCCAGCGGCGCAATTTCGAACGCGTTGCGGTCGAAGAATTTGCGCAGGCGTTCGGCAGGCAGGAGCTTCATCAGGGCATCGTAGAGCGGGCGGAAGTAGGGATCCACCTTCTCCTGAACATCACCGGGAAGGAAGCCGAGGTTCTCACCTGCTTCGACGACGGGACGGGTGAGAATGATGCGGTCATACTTGCCCGCAAGAAACTGCGACACACCGACAAGCACCGCAAGGAAGGTCTTACCGGTTCCGGCGGGACCAATGCCGAAGGTGATATCATGAGCCTGAATGGCCTTGCAGTAGGCTTCCTGGCCGCGGGTGCGGGGACCGAAGGTGCGTTCGCCGGCGCGGAAGCTACAGGTGCCGTTATCGATGCGGACCTCTTCGGCGACGCTGGGCTTGACCTCGCTGCCGGACAGACGGAGAATAATATCGATATCCATCGGCGAGAGCGTGCCTTTGCGACGGGTGCGGCCAATCATCTCCATCAGAACATCCACCGCCTGCGTGTTGTCCGGCTGGGATCCGCGAATCAGGATCTTCTCCCGGCGCGCTGTGACGCGAGAGCCGAGGAAGCGCTGAACATAATGCAAATTGGAATCTCCGGGACCCAAAAGTGGCCGGAGCACTCCTTCTTCCACAGGTATTTCAACGATCTCTGACGATTCTTCAGTGGTTTGTGGCATAGTATGATTACGATTGGGTGTTGTCAAGCGGCACTCCGTTATCATTAAACAAGAAACGCCTCTGCACTCTCAGAGACATCCCTAAGAAACAGAGGCTAATCGTCACATTCACAAGCTATTATACGAAATAACACTCGAGGTGTTTCCAGTTTCTCCCGGGACAAAGCCATGTGAAATGGCCTCAAAACCGTCCTATTAAGATAACATTTAGCAAGACGATAGTCAAGCCAAGGGATGCCTCTGACCGATCCGGCTCCGCTGAAGGTCAGCGGCGGCGTGCTCGATTGCAAGCGATTTAAAAGATGAAGGTTACAAAATCATAGACAGCGAACTGCCGGCCAATAGGCCGGGTTCGTTTTTGAAAACGCGATGACAGCGCGATTAGATCCCCCTGTTGGGGGCTATCGGGACGGCGTCACTTATCAGAATGAGCTTTGCCGGATGCGAGCCGACTAAGTCGAACACGCCATGTACTTCACCCCTCTCGAGGCCGTAACACGGCCAGTTACAGGTTATGAGTTCCGAGGTTCCGTCAGATTGAGATGCAGATCATCAAGCAGTTTCGGGTTGACCGGTGATGGGCAGCCATCCATGAGGGACTGGGCCAGATTTGTCTTGGGGAACGCAATGACGTCACGGATGGAGCCCCCGGTGAGGGCCATGATGGTGCGGTCGAGGCCAATGGCCAGACCGCCCATGGGGGGTGCACCGAATTTGAGTGCCTCGAGCAGGAAACCGAAGCGCAGTTCAGCTTCCTCATCGGAAATGCCGAGCAGGCGGAAAATGCTGGCCTGCTGGATGGGATCATGGATACGGATGGAGCCGGAAATGAGTTCACTGCCGTTCATGACCAAGTCATAAGAGGTGGAGCGGACATTCCACGGTTCTGTTTCGAGCATATGGGCATCTTCGGCCAAGTAACCGGTGAAGGGATGGTGAGATGCATTGACCTCCCCGGTGTCTTCATCGCGCTCGAACAGCGGAAAATCAGTCACCCAGAAGATGGACGGATTGGTGCGGGCAGTGGGATCAAACAGCTTGAAGCGGTCGGCGAGCTTGCGGCGGAGGACGCCGAGGCCCTTCAGGATCTGGCTCTTCTTGCCAACTGCCAGCAGGATGAGATCGCCGCGCTTGGCATTCATCTGTTCGACGACGGCCTTGAGACTCTCTTCATCGACCTTTCCGGCAAGGACTCCGGAGAAGCCTTCTTCGGTGTATTTAAGAGATAAGACCCCTTGCAACCCCGAGTTACGGGCAATTTCTTCAAGTTCAGCAATATCTTTACGGGACACAGACGCCTTGCCATCGACACATAGCCCAATAACTACACCACCGTTTTGGACGGACTCGGCGATGACGCGGAAGTCAGTGAGCCGCAAGTCCTCAGTGACATTGAAGAAGGGCAGGCCGAAGCGAAGGTCCGGCTTATCACTGCCATAGGTTTCGACCACATACTTGTAGGAGAGTCGCGGGAACGGCGTAGGAAGGGCTAATCCCCACCCTTCCTTGAGAATCTTCTCGAAGAGCCGTTCGGCGGTTTCGAAGATCATATCCCGGTCGGGGAAGCTGATTTCGACGTCGACTTGAGTGAATTCAGGCTGGCGGTCGGAGCGCAGATCCTCATCGCGGAAGCATTTTACGATCTGGAAATAGCGGTCCATGCCGGCAACCATCAGCAACTGCTTGTAGAGCTGGGGGGACTGGGGCAAGGCATAGAATTCACCGGGGAAGATGCGGCTGGGAACCAGATAGTCCCGCGCACCTTCCGGGGTACTTTTGACCAGAAACGGAGTTTCGATCTCACAGAAGCCTTCGGTAGAGAAATGCTCCCGAACAATGGCAGCCACGCGGTGGCGGAGCATCAGGATCTCCTGCAACTCGGGGCGACGCAGATCGAGGTAGCGGTACTTCAGGCGGAGTTCTTCGGCGGCTTTGGCAGCTTCATCAAGCTGGAAAGGCAGCGGAAGGCTCTTGTTCAGGACATCCAAGCTGGTGAGCTTGACTTCGATTTCGCCGGTGGACATGTCCTTATTGATCATGCCCGCAGGCCGTTCCTGCACGACACCGTCGACCTCGACTACCCATTCGGCATGGAGTTCGTGGGCGCGCGCGGCCAGTTCGGCATTTTCTTCGGGATGAACCACAAGCTGGGTTTTGCCATATCGGTCCCGCAAGTCAATGAAGACCAGGCCGCCAAGATCGCGGCTGCGATGGACCCAACCCTGAAGATGCACGGCCTTGCCGACATCGGTCTTGCGGAGCTGCCCGCAGGTATGTGTTCGACGCTTCATGAAATGAGTATTGTTTGTGTCTGTGATCGTGAGTACTTAGCACTTCGCTTTGGGAGCAGAGGGCGGGAATGGAAGACTTGAGACTAAAGACTCGAGACTTGAATGCAGATCAGGCCTGCTGTTATCACCTTGGTTACTGGTTCAGGTTTAGCACCCCCTATCCCAACCCTTTCCCCACAAAAGTGGAGAAAGGGAAGACTCGGGCTAATGCCGCTTAGGGTAGAACCTTCTCCATCAGACAATCAATTGGCTAAATGGACAGGGCTTCTTACAACAGCGAGCACCGCCGGAAGCGGTGCTCTGAGATTCGCCCGCCGGTAGGGGCGGACGGAATATGCCGATTTTTTACTGAAAAATCAAGGTTTCTTGCGACTGGCCGAATTGGTGTCATTGTCGGTGCCGTAGTGGAGCGGGTCCAGATCACCCAAACGGGCCTTTAAGCGGTCAGCAATGGGATCCTGAACCTTGTACTGGTTGGTCAGGTCATGCCAGCGGACCAGACCGGCGAACTCTTCTGTCGCGCCTTTGGACTGAAGTTTGGTCAATTTGGTGTAGAGCGGCAGGAGAGAATCATCCTTTTTGACCGGCAATTGGCCTGAGCAGACCGCGAGGTCTTCCTGCATGGTACGACAGGCGGCGGCATACTCATAGTACGACCCGGCAATCATGTTGTCCCAAAAGGCGACGGATTGCTCCGGCAGGCTATTCTGCTGAAAGGTCTTGTAAAAGCCATCGAGCGTCTTTTGCATGGTCGTCGCCAGTTTGGAAGCATAGGCGAACTTCTCGTCGACATTCTGCGCCAACGTCGTGGTCGATGACGGCTGGAAACCCGCCTTGAAGGAACTTGCCAGTTCGGTGGACGCCGTGCCCACCTTATGGATTTCCGCCTGGCTGAGGGCAAACATATCATTCATGATAGGCCGCAGCGGCATATCGAGGGTAAGCTGAACCTCCTTGGCTTCCTTCTCGACCGGCAGCGTTTTGGTCATGGCCAGCGCATCGGTCTTGCAGCGCAGGCCCTCTTCGAGCAGTGGGGTGACGGTTTTGTTCAGGTAGAACAGCCGGGCCTGATTGCCCAGTTCCCCGACTTCAGCCTTGGGAGCATTCTCATACAGATGAATGGCCCAAGCGAAGACAGCATCACCATCACTGGCAGTAAGCTCGAAGGCCCGGGACGCGGCGTAATGGCTCTCCCGTTGAACGGCGACATCGGCCTGATCCATCTGGGCGCGTTCGAAGGCCTGCGAATAGGACGCGATGGCCTTCTCATATTCGGGAGCCGAGTAGAAATACGGCGGTTGAATGGATTCGCTGTTGGTGTTCAATGCAAGCTGGAAGCCCTGTTTAAGCAGAGCATCGCCGAAGCGAGCATGGGTGTCCCCGATAGCATTGAGCGCCTGGGCGGCCATGATCTGATCGGTCTTCATCACCTGCGTGTACGCTGAAATCAGGTTTTCCATCTGGCGCTTGGCGCGATTGCGGTCAAGGTAGGTGTTGATCGCCGTGAGGTCATTATACTCTTTGCGCGGATCAGTCTGCAACTCCCAAAGGGACAGCGCAGCCGCATGAGCAACCTCTGCCTGATTGTATTCGGTCTTTTTGGAGTTTTTCTGCCATGTGGTCCAGGCAACGGAGAAGTTCTCTTTGGCTTTGGCCTCATTTCCCACCGCAGCATACATCTGGCCGAGCTTGGCACGCACGGCGACGATCTGCGGCAGCTTGGGATAGCGGTTCAGAAAGCTCTCCAGCATCTGCATGGCCAGCGGAGTGTCAGCCGCCATCAGGGCGACATCACCGAGCCCCAGTACCAGCGACGGATTCGGCGTCGCGGCGGTGCAGGTCTTCAAGTACCGGTTGCCGAGAGTCAATGCATCCTGCCAGCGTTTGGCGTCGCGACAGGTGTTGAAGGCTACTTCATAATAGCGTCCAGCAACAGGGCTGCTTCCGAGAGCGGTGGCAAGATTCCGCGCAAGATCGAGTCCGGCAAGGGGGTCCGCACCGTTTTTGGTCAGTTCGGCATAGGCCAGATCAAAGGCCGCCGGGCAGCTTTCGGAGGCAGGAAAGGTGGTCACGACATGCTGGGCCAAAGCAAGGGCTTGCTGGTTGTTGCCTGACGCCTTTTCGAGGCGGGCTGCAAGGAACAGCGCTTCCGGTACCAGTGATGAGTTCGGGTAGGTGCCGGTCAAACGCACCAGTTCACCGGCGACATCATGACACACCGCCGCATTGTTGGGCTGAGCCTGTTTTGCCGCTTCAACCGCTTGAGGCAGACCGTCAAAGGTTGCCGCCACCGAGCCGCTAATCATCACACCGCACAGGACAAGCAGGAGCAAGATTTTGCTGAACATAGGCCATCCAATAGAAAGATTGTTGATTAACTATCACTCTATTTGCAAAGCCCATGCCGCAGCAGGGGTAACCCCTGCACCTGAGGCCGGCTTCGCCGGGGGGACAGCGCGGGGGACCGCGCGGTCCCAAGACGTATCCCTAGCGGCGGCCTCCGGTCCGGCGAAGCCGAGATCTCGCCTTCAGCGGACCGTCAGCCCGGAGGGCAGAAGATGCAGGTAATCCAGCACGCGGGCGGAGACAAAAAAGGGCGGATCTTAGATCCGCCCCTCCGACACGGGTGCTGTCGCACCCGTTTGTCATAAAAATCGTATGGCGTAGTCCGGCAGCGCTATCGGCTCCTAAGTTCGGCGTGGTGGAACCAGTTCCACAGAAAGAGCAGGCCGAGGAGGAACAGGGGGCCGGAAATGCAGAGGTAAGCTGTCAGGTCAAATCTGCCCCAGAAGGCGATGATATAAAAGACGGCAAGGCAACTGAAAATCAGCGCGCCGATCCATTCCCAGCGCCACGAGACGATGAGAGCCGCGACGATGATGAAGGTAGGAATCAGGTGCATCAGTAACGCGAGAGCCATATCAGGGAAGGTGGCGTGTTCATCGAACACGTCGAGCGCGAACATGCTGATGAACAAGGCAAAAAGGATACACAGCCCTCTGGGCAACCAGAATAGCAACCGCTTGGTAATGGCGGTCATAGCAGACTCCTCGCTGAGTTAATTCGGGAGCAACTATTCTATAGATTCATATCTCCGAAATCGTTTAGAACCTGCGGCAGCAGGTGCAGGAGCAGCGCAGGCGACTGCACGGCTATTGCCGGACCCAATGGTCGGCAACGCGCACGACATCGGCGCGGCCCGTGCGCTCACCAAAAGAGCGCAAGACCTGTGCCGTGCCGGAATCGGTGAGACCATAGCCGATGCTGCTGCACACGGCGCTGCAGAGAATATCGACCATAATTTCCGGCTCTGAAGCCATCGCGGTCAGGATCCGGTCGCACAACAGAGTGTCCGATTGCTGCCACTCGCGGCGATGATCCGTCATGAGATCGAGCGCATCGATCAGAGCTTCTTTCCGCCATGCCGCGCCTGCGCGTTTGGCAAGAAAGACTTCCGCGACCCGGCGCACGCTGTCTTCCGTCTCCGGCGTGTGGGTCATGCGGGGCCGCTGACGGATCTGTTTGAGATCGCAGAATGACGTCCAGTCTGCCCGCAAGGATGCCGGGACGGGATCGACGATGAAGGCAAACTCCGGCGAGGTGACGCCATCTTCAAAATAACCTGTGTAGTGCCCGGGCGACAGATGGCGGAATCCGGACTGCTGCACGGTTGAGGGCTGGCCGGTGAAGCCGGCAAAGAAGGTGAGGGTGTCATCGGACACGATCCGGCGGTTATTCTCGGGAAAGCGGGAGCCCTTGGGGGGCTGAAGCACGGGACTGCCGTTTTGCATGACGATGATCTTGTCGCGGAATTCGGATGTGTACCACGGGAGAGGACGCGCCGGATCACAGTGGACATGCCTGAACAGCAGGATTTCCTGGCCTTCGATGTAATGCCGCTTGGCGGATCGGAGTTCGACGCTGATGCCTTCAACGTTGGTTTGACGGCCGGGCAGGCGCACTTCCGGATCACGCAATTGCGCGAAAGAACAGGTGGCCGTGAGGGCCAAGAACACGATGATCTGCGCGAAAGTGTGCAGGCGAAAGGACATGAGGAGACTTCGGTTCTTTGCTACTTTTGGCCGAGTTTGGTGAGGAGGTCTTTGTGCTGGCGGTCGTAATCTTTCTGGCGGCGCTCGGTGTCGGCGACGCGTTGGCCGCGCCACTGTTGAAGCTGACCAGAGGAGGAGATACCGTTGACTTCCCAGTTGGCTTCGAGATATTCGAGAGCCTTGCGGTAGTTGCCGTTCTCATAGGCGACGGTTTTGGCCAGATCGGCCCAGTCGGGGTCCACGAAACCGGTGGCCATAAAGGAATCGGCGAGAGCGATCACGCGGCGGGCGTCACTGCGGGCATAGGCGGCATTGATGAGACTCGACCAGATGAGACGCGTGTCATCCTCGGTCTGCGCGCGCACGACGTTGATGCACTGGATATCGGCTTCCAGATGGCCGAACTCACTGTGATCATACACCGCGCGGAGACAGACTTTGCCGTCCCGCGGCGCGTCGGGTACGGTAAAGGTAAACTGATAGATTTCGCCGAGATTGCTCTGCTCGCCGTCCACGTCCACAGGTGTTCCCTTGGTGCGGTAAAGGCTGTCGGCACGAAGGCGGTAGCGATCAACATAGTGCACGAGATTGAGGTCATGGGTCCACGCGGCATCCTGCATAAACCCGGCAACGCTGTTGGTGCCGGCGTAGATTTTCAGGCCGGCGGGAGGATAGTAGGGCAAGCCGAGGTACTTCTCTCCCCCGCCCCGCACGACGCGCACGGAAAGCTGGGCCTGCTGGCCGGACACATAGATTTTCCGGCGGCCGGTGGAGTTGCCGAAGTCGCCGACGCCGAATTGCAGTTCCGCCGCTTGGGCAAGCAGCGGCACTAATACAAAGATGAGCAGTGCCCCGCGAAGATGCTTCATGAGTCACGTCCGTTTTCCGAAATGCTGTATGGGGATAATTTAGGTGATTTCCGGCACCATTGCAAGGGGCAGAGAATTGCGCGTTTGTTCAGGAGACCAAAAAGAAAAGGGCGCACGGCTGTGCGCCCCTACACATGACGGACATGGCGGACCATGTCCTTACGAATTTTCGGCGAACTTGATGATGGCGGTGGCTTTGTCGAGGGCGATGCGGGCTTCGGCCTGCTCTTCAGGCGTCGCGGCGGCGGCAAGAGTCTGCAGCGCGCGCTCGCGGGCGGCCTGAGCGCGTTCAAGATCGATATCTTCGCGGCGCAGGCAATTTTCGGCGAGCACCACGGCGCGGTTATCATGGACTTCGAAGAAGCCGCCGGTAATCACGAAATCGGAACTCTCGGTGGCCTGATCGATACGCAGGCGTCCGGCGCGCAGTCCGGCCATGAGCGGCGCGTGATCGGCGAGCACACCGAAATCTCCGTCGGAACCGGGCGCGCGCACGTGCCAGATCTCTCCGGTGAAGACGGTCCCGACGGGCGTGACAATGTCTATTTCAAACGGTTTGGCCATAAATTATTTCTGCGCGGCTTCGTGTTCGGCGATCACGTCTTCGATACCGCCCTTCATGTAGAAGGACTGCTCTCCGATGTGATCGAATTCGCCGTCGAGAATTCCCTTGAAACCGCGGATGGTATCCTTGACCTTGACATAGACGCCGGCCTTGCCCGTGAAGGCTTCGGCGACGTGGAACGGCTGGGAGAGGAACTTCTGCATCTTACGGGCGCGGGACACGATGAGCTTGTCGTCGTCGGAAAGCTCATCCATACCAAGAATGGCGATGATGTCCTGCAGATCCTTGTAACGCTGCAAGGTGCGCTGCACACGGCGGGCGACGTCATAGTGTTCGTCACCGACGACCATGGGATCGAGAATCCGCGAAGTAGAATCGAGGGGATCCACAGCGGGATAGATACCGAGTTCCACGATCTTGCGGGAAAGCACGGTGGTGGCGTCCAGATGCGAGAAGGTAGTCGCGGGAGCGGGGTCGGTGAGATCGTCGGCAGGCACGTAAATGGCCTGCACGGACGTGATCGACCCCTTTTTGGTGGAGGTGATGCGTTCCTGCAGCGCGCCCATCTCCGTGGCCAGCGTCGGCTGGTAGCCCACGGCGGACGGCATACGGCCAAGCAGCGCCGACACTTCGGAACCGGCCTGAGTGAAACGGAAAATGTTGTCGATGAAGAGCAGCACGTCGCGGCCTTCTTCGTCGCGGAAATACTCCGCCATGGTGAGGCCGGTGAGGGCGACGCGCGACCGGGACCCGGGCGGCTCGTTCATCTGGCCGAATACCATGGTCACCTTGGAATCGTGCAGCGCGCCCTTGTCCACGGTCTTCATATCGAAGGAGTGGAAATCGAAGCTCTTGCCGTAGGTCACGACGCCGGCTTCCACCATTTCGCGCAGCAGGTCGTTGCCTTCACGGGTCCGCTCACCGACACCGGCGAACACGGAGATACCCGAGTGTGCCTTGGCGATGTTGTTGATGAGTTCGAGCAGCACGACGGTCTTGCCCACACCCGCGCCGCCGAACAGACCGATCTTGCCGCCCTTGGAGAAGGGCTGGATCAGGTCAATGACCTTGATGCCGGTTTCAAGCATCTCCGAGGAGGTGTCGAGGTCAGTCAAGGCGGGAGCCGGGCGGTGAATGGGGAACTGGATCTTGGAACTGACCGGGCCGAGTTCGTCGATGGGCTCACCGACGACGTTGAGTACGCGGCCCAGCGTTGACGGCCCGACCGGCACCTTAATGGGGCCGCCGGTGTCGAACACTTCAGTGCCGCGGGTCAATCCCTCGGTGGGATTCATAGACACGGCGCGGACGGTATTGTCACCCAAATGCTGCTGCACTTCGAGGGTGATGGTCCCTGTACCATCCTGGCCGGGAATGTGAAGCGCGGAGTAGAGCGGCGGCAGTTCGCCGTCGAGGAATTCGACGTCGACCACCACACCGATGATCTGTTTGACAATACCTTTGTTCATGGACTTCTGCGTTTATCGTGTGTGAAAAGAATTCTGTGTGTACTTGCCGTCACTATCCGGCGTGCCGGATTTCCAGTGCGCACCACACCGGAGCGTGGCGCTTAGGTAACCGGAAGGTTGAGCGCGGCCAACAGTTGTAACTTACGCTCGGGGAGTTTGGCGGCCCAGGGCTGATTCAGAACGGTACGGAACGTGTCGCGCGCCAAATCGCCGGCTGACGGAAGAGAGCGTTCGATGTAATCCATCACCAGCGCAGGATCGGCGCGGCCAAGTTTGCGCAGAGCAGCGGTGTGATTGTCGCGCACGTATTCGCTGGGGTCGTCGAGCAGCGGGTGCAGTATCTCCAGCAGTTTCGGGCGAAACTCCGCATGCCGGGACGCGTGGCCCAGCAGGGCCTGCGTGGCGGCGCGGCGGGTCAGCGCATTGGCATCGGCGACCCATTTCTGAACGGTGTCGAGCACGAACTCGAGGTGGAAATCCACCGCGCCTTCGCCGAACTCCTGCGTGTCAAAGATATGCGAAGCGAGGTCGCGGACTTCCCAATCCTCATCGCCGATCAGAAG
Source organism: bacterium (assembly GCA_036504735.1). Classification (NCBI taxonomy): domain Bacteria; species bacterium. Next base: position 363,872 of record DASXUQ010000010.1, on the reverse strand, counting down.
CTGAACCGTGTCAATCCAGTAGCCGGGCTGATAGCGCGCGAAACGGAAGACGATGGCGGCGGTGACCGCACGGACTTCACGTTCGGTGGACGAGACCAGTTTAAGCACCACATCCACGGCCATGCCGGGCGCCGCGTCAAGGCAGTCGGCGGCGGCGATTCCGATGGACATGACGGCCTGCGGCGGATAGAGGGGCAATCCCGCCAGCAGTTCTTCGGCCTGACGCAGAAGGGTCTCCGCATCGAGCCTGCCGTTCTGCCGGTCGGTGACCAGTTTCAGAAACTCATCCTGCAAAACGGTGGATGGAGTGTCCGTCAGGTGATCCTCAGCTACGGGAATCCGTCACCGGAGGCGGCGGGGGCATGCGATCCGTGCGCTCGATTTTGTCGCGCATGTCCTGCAGATCGAGGAAGTGCGAGCCTACCGCCATGCGCAGTTCGGCGGCAATCCAGTTCTGGGTGGAGACCACGGTGATTTGCTTGCCGCGGGAGCGAAGGAGTTCGAGCGCGCGCTCGAAATCCCCGTCACCGGAAAGTAATATCGCCTTATCGTAATTCTCAACGGTATTAAACATGTCCATGACGATTTCCACGTCGAGGTTAGCCTTCTGCGTGGTTTCGCCGGTCTCGGAATCATAAATAGTTTTCAAGCCTTTGGTGCGGACAACGTACCCCGCATAGGCGAGGAAGCGTACGAAATTTTCGTCGCGAGGATCGGGCGGCTGCTTCAGCCCCATATACCAGTATGCATCCGTCAATTCATCGTCGCTTTTCAGCACTTTCAGAAGCTTGGCCGGATCGAAAAACCATCCGAGGCCTTTCTTCTGCGTGTAGAACATGTTCGCGCCATCTACGAAGATGGACACGCGTCTTCTTCCGCCTACGTATGCCATGTGATCTACGCCCTTCTAAGGTGCAAATACAATCTGCGGTGACGGCGCATCGGAACGGTCTCGAGATCCAGTTCCGTACGCCCGGTTATAAACAGTAAGTGCTTAGAGACTTGCGCGAGGAGAGTGGCTATGTGACCCGACGGCGCGGAACGAATTACGTGCTCCGCCATCCGCTGGTAAGCGATGACATCTCCTGCATAGAACATGTCCGCGTCTTCACCGTGCCTCACCCAGGAGAACGCTTCGTCGGGAGTCGGCAAGCCGAAGGCCAGGTGTGCCGCAAGCCACGGGTGATCCGTGCCCAGAAGCTGACGGTGAAAGCGCGTGAGGCTCTCTTCAATGAGCCGCTGAAGGTCCGTGCCGAGGGGTGCGGCGATCAGCGCATCCCGGCGAGCAATTCGCAGGGCCTCGCGAACGAGGCCTGGCCTGCGTTCGCGCGGCAGCGATGCAATGACATCTACGACGACGACCGCATCCGTTTCGCGATCCGCCAGCGGCAGCCTAAAGGGCTCCGCCGGCGCGACGGGTTCCGAAAGCGTCCGCCAGGCCACGTTGGGCAGGCGGCGTTTCAGTTTCCTCAGCAGCGGGTGATAATTGTCCGCGATGAGCAGCACCGTCTGAGGAACAGGTGCGAGAGATCCCAGCAGATTCGCCAGATGCCCCGCCGCGTCATCTGCATCAAGGGAACTCAGGGGAAGGGATCGGGATTTCACCGCTGTGCGGCGGTTAGCGGAGGCTTTCCGCGCCCGATACCACTTCAAGAATTTCGCGCGTAATCGCCGCCTGACGCGCCTTGTTATAGGTAAGGGTCAGGGACTCGATCAGCTCCTGCGCGTTTTGAGTTGCGTTCTCCATCGCGGTCATGCGCGCGCCCATTTCGGCGGCGAAGGATTCGAGGAGCACTCGCCACACCTGCACCTTGACAAACAGCGGCAGGATGGAATCGAGAATCCGGGCTTCCGACGGTTCATAGATGATGTCGGAGGAGTAGACATGCTCGTCGGCGGGATCGGGAACGATGGGCAGAAGCTGCTCCACCACGACGTTCTGCGCGATTGCCGACTTGAACTCATTGTAGACGACGAACACACGGTCGAGATCCTGCTGCACGAAGCGCTCGATCAGCACATTGCCGAGCTGCACGGCGTGGGCAAACTCGAGGGTGTTGAAGAAGCCCGACATCTTTTCGATGACGTCCGGACCGCGCTTGGCATAAAACTCGGTGGCCTTGCGGCCCACGGTGACGAGCTGCACATCGGTGCCCGCGCGCTCTTCGATCAACCGCCCGGCGCGGCGCATGATGTTGGTGTTGAAGGCTCCGGCCAGTCCGCGGTCACCCGTCACGATGACGATACCGATCTTCCCGGCGGGCTCGGGCAGATGAAGCAGCGGATGAAGGTCGCGATCCACGCGAGTGGAGAGTTCGCGGATCACACGGCGCAGGCGCAGCGAGTAGGGGCGCGCCTTGATAATATTCTCCTGCGCCCGCTTGAGCTTGGCCGCCGCAACCATTTTCATCACGCGCGTAATCTGCTGCGTGGACTGGATGCTCTTGATGCGGCGTTTAATGATCTTAAGACCGGACACAAACCTCTCCGAAGCTCAAACGTGAACGCGCGTGAAGGCGCGGGGCCGAACATGCATTGTGACAAGAAAAACGAATACCATCAGATCGCCGAACAGCGGAACGGATGCGGCCACCCTGCCGGAAAAAGTGTCGCCGTAAAGGGCAGTGACGGACAGGCAGATGCAGAGCGTGGCCGCGCCGAGCAGCGCATAGCCGGTTTCATTCCAGCGGGCGGTCCAAAGGTATGCGATAGCCGGGAGCAGAAACAGCAGGTGATGTTCCCACGAAATGGGCAATGCGAGCAGGGACGCGGAAATCCATAACCCTGTAGCGGCCAGCGCGTGAACCTCGCGCGACGTCCATTGCGCCCAGGCGGCGACGCCAAGGATGATAACGGCCAGAAAGCGGCCCGCCAGCGCAAGGCCGGGGCTGAACTGAAAGCCGTAATCCATCACCGGCAAAGCGGAAAAGAACCGCAGGAATCCCGCGAGCAGACTCTGATTGCCCGCATACGCGGTTAAAGACGTGGACAAGGTGCGCAGCAGATTCCAGTATTCGATGTGCGCGGCAACACCGACGGCGATGATCGACAGAAGCAGCAAACCGAAGACGACGCCCCATGACATCAGTGCGACTCGCGTCTTCCGGCGGGCAAGATTCACGAGTTCGGTCAGCGCAAGGAACGGCTTGACGAAGACGGCGAAACCGATGGACAGCGCCGCGGGAATCTGTTTATTCAGCATCCGGGCGTAGATGCCAATCCAGAGCAGCAGGGCAATCAAAATGCTGGTCTGCCCCAGCGCCACAGCCCGCTCCACGGGATAGCAGCCGAAGATCAGCGCGTAAATCAGAACCCGGTGCGGCGACGGCGTTGCACCGCTCTTTACGAGGAGGCGCACCGTCACTTCGGCGAAAGCGACGAGCAGCAACAGCTGTAGCACGCCCCACACCATGCGCCACGAGTTCACGCTCGCGCCGGCAATCGGGGTAAGCAGGAATGGAATCAGCGGCGGGTAGAAGCACCAGTTGGGTTCAAGCTTGGGCTGTCCGACGCTGCGCAGATTGGCTTCGTGATGCGCGACCCATTCATCGTTGCGCTCGAATCCGTATCCGGGATACAGGAAGCGCGGCTCGTTATGCGAAAGATCGATGGCCAGCGACTGCACGGAAATCAGGTCGGCATTTCCCGGCGGCAGACCTTCATGCAGGAACTGAAGAAGGGCAAGAGCAAGCAGCACCCATTCAAGAAATGCTTTCACGAGCCGTCACCTTCCCGGCTATGTCCACAGACGTTGCAGTCAGCAGCGCGCGGCGCAGAAACCACACCCAGAGCAGGAGCATGCCCCACATCTGACTGCCGGACAGGATTTCGCCCACCGTCGAGTCGCCGTAGAAATGCGTCAGCTTCATCAGGAAGAAGAACGCGGCGACGGCGAGCCACACATTCCAGAACCGGCTGTCCCGTTTTTGCCAGGCATCGTGGATGGCCCAACCGAGCGTGGGCAGAACAAAGACCCAGTAGTGTTCCCACATCACGGGCAGCGCCAGATGCACGCCACTCAGCAGCAGTCCCGCCGCCAGCGCAAACTCGCGGCCAAAGATGCGATAGCGTATGGTCCAAAGCACGATGACGGTGAGGCCGAGGAAAACTCCAAGGCTCACCAGCCGGAGCGTATCCAGCAGCGGGGTCGTAAAGGGAACAACTTCAATCCAGCCGCGATGATAGAACAGGCGGACGAACCAGCCCAGCGGAGCCTGATTGCCGAAGAACGGCTGCACAAGGCCGCTGAATTCGCGCATGACTTCCCACCAGTAAAGATGGACGGGAAGGCCCATGGTTACCAGCGCGGTTCCGTAGATGGCGGCGACCGTGCCCAGCCATACGCCGGTGAGCTTGTACCGTTTGCCGAACAGCGGCAGCAGCAGCAGCGCGAGGGGAAAGATCTTTACCGCGCTGACAAACCCCAGAGTGACGCCGGCCAATATGACTCGTTCGCGGCGCATGGCGAGCAGCCCCATCCATGTCAGGGCCGATAGCAGTGGCACGATCTGGCCGAGCTTGGTGGCACGGGCCAGCGGGTAACAGAGCAGCACCAGCGCGAGCGCCCAGAAATACGCGCGTCCGTTGCGCTGGAACGTAGTCAGCAACAGGATCTGGTAGGCGATGACAAAGATCAGAAAGACATTGATGCCGAAGAGCACATTACGCCAAAGAGTGGCGGGGGCTTCACAGACCGGCGAGAGCATGGCAGCGACGAAGGGCGGATAGAGGAACGTGTTGGGGTCCCCTTCCGCACCGAGCTGCGTTGCGACGGGCGCGCGGTGCGCCACCCATTCCGCATTAAGATGGACCGGAGTGTACATCCACTCCGCCTGCCCATGCTTATAGAAATAGGCGCCAAGCTGTTGCGGGAAAATATCCACCATCCACAGGGGGAAGGCGGTACGCTGCCAGAGGAAGGCCCCGAGCAGCAGCAGGAAGGCGAGCATCCAGTTTTGCAAACCGGAATGCATGCCGGGTGAACGTCTCATGCCTGCTGTGCGGCTACTTTCCCCACGTGGCTTTGAAATCCTGGACGAGAGCGCCGAGTTTACCCTCGAGTTCCTTGTCAAGCGCCTTCTTCTGCTTGATCTCTTCCAGCACGGGCTTGCCGGCGCTGCGGATGTACTTCATGAGGTCGGTCTCGAATCGCTTGAGATCATCGATGGGCACGTCGTCCATGTAGCCGCGGGTAGCGACCCACAGCTCGGCGACCTGCTCTTCAACGGGCCACGGCGCGAACTGTCCCTGCTTCAGCACGTCGGTCAGGCGCTGGCCACGGGTGAGCTGGGCGATGGTGGCCTTGTCGAGATCGGAACCGAACTGCGCGAAGGCCGCCAGTTCGCGGTACTGCGCGAGGTCGATCCGCAGCGAGCCGCCGACCTGACGCATGGCCTTGATCTGGGCGTTGCCGCCGACGCGCGATACCGAAATGCCGACGTTGATGGCGGGACGGATGCCGGAATAGAAGAGTTCGGACTCAAGGAAAATCTGACCGTCGGTGATGGAGATTACGTTGGTCGGAATGTAGGCGGACACGTCACCGGCCTGAGTTTCGATGATGGGCAGCGCCGTCAGCGAACCGCCGCCGAGGGCGTCGTTCAGCTTGGCCGCGCGCTCGAGCAGGCGGGAGTGCAAATAGAAAATGTCGCCCGGGTAGGCTTCGCGGCCCGGCGGCCGGCGCAGCAGCAGGGAAAGCTGGCGATAGGCCCAGGCATGTTTGGTCAAATCGTCATAGACGCAGCAGGCGTGGCGGCCACTGTCACGGAAGAACTCGCCCATAGCGCAGCCGCTGTACGGCGCGAGGAACTGGATGGGAGCGGGTTCGACGGCGGTGGACGACACAATAATCGTGTGGTCCATGGCACCGTTGTCTTCGAGGGTCTTGACCACCTTGGCGACCGTAGAACCCTTCTGACCGATGGCAACATAAATGCAGATGACGCCAGTGCCGCGCTGATTGATAATGGTATCAAGGGCAATAGCGGTCTTGCCGGTCTGGCGGTCGCCGATGATGAGTTCGCGCTGACCGCGGCCGATGGGCACCATGGCGTCGATGGCCTTGATACCGGTCTGCAGCGGCTCTTTCACAGGCTGACGGGTAATGACGCCGGTAGCCAGACGTTCGACGGGGGAAAACTTTTTGGCCTGAATGGGGCCTTTGCCGTCGAGGGGAATACCCAGCGGGTTGACGACGCGTCCGACGAGTTCTTCACCCACCGGAACCTGCACGACGCGGCCCGTACGCTTGGCGATGCTGCCTTCTTCGATGGTGGCATCACTGCCGAAGAGCGCGCAGCCGACGTTGTCTTCCTCGAGGTTGAGAGCCATGCCCATTACGCCGCCGGTGAATTCCACCATCTCGCCGTACATGACCTTCTCAAGACCGTAGACGCGGGCGATACCGTCACCGACGTAGACGACGCGGCCTACTTCGTCGACGGACGAGAGGGCTTGGTAGTCGGCGATCTGATCCTTGAGAATGGAGGTGATTTCTTCGGGTCTGACTCTCATATGTCCGGGTTCGGGTTTATCCAATTACAAAAGTTTTCGATTGAAAGGGGCGGGCGCTCCGCGCCCGCCGCCGCGAAGCTGCTTATGCGCCTTGGGCGATGAACGCTTTCAGGTTTTCCAATTTGCGGGCCAGGGATCCATCAAAGATCTTATGGGGCCACTGGACGACGATGCCGCCGAGGATATCCGGCTCCTGCACCCACGTGATGAGGGGCTTCTTGCCGCTCTGACTCTTGAGCACATCATGAATCTGCGTCTGAAGCAGCTCGCTGACGGGAATGGCGGTGACGACCTTGACTTCAATCTCGCCTTCGTGGTCGCGCCAGAGCTGATTGAACCGCTTGCTGATGTCATAGAGCACATCGAGGCGGTCCTTATCCAGCAGCAGCGAGAGGAAATGGCGGGTGAGTTCGGCGGCCTTCAGACGGTCGGCGATGGCCATGAGAATCGAGCGCACCTTGTCCTGCGAGAGCCGGGGGTTCATGAGCAGCAGGGCCAGTTCCGGGTCGCCCTGCCAGGTCTCGCTGAAGTTCTCGAGGTCATCGCGCACCTGTTTGAGCACGCCTTTTTCAAGGGCGACGGCAAAGAGAGATTTGGCGTAACGGTTGACGAGTGCTCCGGGGGCGTGCCTCACCGCTCCTCCCTCAAGGCGTCCATAATGAGTTTCTCATGTTGCTTGAGATCGACGACGCTGCCGATGAGTTTGGCGGCGGCTTGCGCGGTAAGGTCGGCGACCTGCGCACGGAGCGCGGTTTTGGCGGCTTCGGTTTCGCGTTCGATCTCGGCCTTGGCGCGTTCGATTTCCTTCCGCGACTGCTCGCGGCTCTGTTCGCGCGCTTCTTCCACGATCTGCGCGGCAGATTCCTGAGCGCGCTGGACGATCTCCGCGGCTTCCTTCTTGATGCCGGTGAGCGCGGTCTGATATTCGGCGAGCACGGCGGACGCCTTCTCGCGTTCGGCCTTGGCGGTGTCCAGATCCGAGCGAATCGAATCTTCCCGCGCCTTGAGGCCGGACAGGATCGGTTTCCAACCGAACTTGGCGATCACCCAGACGATGATCAGAAAGGTTATGATCGTCCACAGAATCGAGCCCGGCTCGATGTTGAGGACATTCTGAAGTCCCATAGCTTACCCGGTTACCATCCGCGTCCGCAAAGCAAGATCCCTGCAGACCGTGATGAACTGCTTACTTCGTCCACACCAGAATCTGAATCAGGAAGGAAAACAAGGCGGCGCCTTCCACGAGACCAGCCATGACAAGGGCGGCACCCTGGATTTTGCCGGCGGCTTCTGGCTGGCGGGCAATGGCTTCCATGGCCGCGCTGCCGATGCGTCCGATTCCGTATCCTGCGCCGATGGCAAACATACCCGCACCAATGGCTGCACCGAGGAGGTGGAGGTTCAGTGGCATTTTCTAACGTCTCCGGTTGATTGTCTATTGAGAATGACTGGAAATTGCAAATCTGAGCACGCGGGAGCGTGGCGCCCAGTGATCATCGAAGTTCGCACAGCCGTACCCTAAACGCGTTAGTGCGACGGGTGCATGGTCAAGCCCATGAAGACGGCCGTGAGCATCACGAAGATGTACGACTGGATCAGGGCCACAAGGATTTCGAGCAGAGTAACGCCGGTAGCGACTGCGATGGATGGGAAGGCGAAGAGTGGCGCAACGATAAGGCCGAACAGTACGGCGACCACGGCGTGGCCGGCAAGCATGTTGGCGAAAAGACGAATGGTCAGCGCGAAGGGGCGGATCAGGAAACTGACGATTTCCACGACCACCATGAGCGGCATCAGCCAGGCGGGGACTCCGGGAGGAGCGAAGACATGCAGGAAGTTGGCGAAGCCCTGCTGGCGGATACCCATGCCGATCATCAGGCCAAGCGAACAGAGCGCAAGTCCGGCGGTGACATTCACATTGCCGGTGGCCGACGATCCCCAGGGGAGAAGCCCGAGCAGGTTGGAGAACAGAATCGCGGTGAAGAGGGTGAGGAAATAGGGCAGGAAGGCATCGGCGCGGTCATGGAGATTGGGCCGCAGCACTTCATCGCGCAGAAAGACGGCAATTACTTCGAGGGCATTGCGCAGTCCGGTGGGAACGGCCGTCCGCTGCCGCCCGGCGATGCGGGCCACCAGAAGCACGAGCAGGCAGGCAATCACCCACCAGACCTGATGCTTGGTAATGAAGACGAACGGGCCGATCTTGAATTCGGGCAGATGGACGGTCATGCCGAAGAACTGGAACTCATGAGCGTCGACAAGATGCTCGGAGAGCAGTTCCACCAGTTTGTCACCGATGCTCATCTGGCCGCCTTCATGCGCGGCGGCCGCGGTTTCATGCGCAGACGCGGGAGCTTCGGCGTGGGACTGAGCGTGAGCCGTCACCAGGCCGAACAGAAGCAAGAATGCGAAGAGTAGAGTGTGCCGCAGTTTCATCCGTTATTTTTTTGCGCGCAGAGTGGCGATGGATTCCAAAGAATAGAAAATGATGTAACCGATGACGACGCCGATCACGACCGGAACACGGTCCACGAGCGTCTGTGTGAACAGATAAAATAAAGCTCCGCCGATCAGGGCAAAGCGCATTGCAAGACCGATAGCCCAGAGCTTGAGCTTTTGTTTGAAGTCGGTGACGTCGCGGCTCCCCCACGCCAGCAGAAGGGCCGGAACGGAGGCGACGGCCGCCACAGCCAGACCGATCAGAACAGCGATCACCGCCCCTCTCCCCCATCGCGCGGCGCGGCATCATCCTTTGCAGAAGAACTTCCGTCCTGGTCCGAAGCGCGCAGCCGCATATAGGTGAGATACATAATTCCGAACAATCCGATTACCGCGCCCGCCGCCATGAGAAAGGGAAAGGTATGCAGCAGTTTGTCGAGCCACCAGCCCAACCCGCCGAAAGCGGCGGTTACGCCCACAATCTGGATGCCCATCTGCAGGGGGTCCCGCATATAGTCACCACCGGACGATTTGGGGCGGGGGTCTTTGCCGGGGTCAGGCTGCGGCAACCCGGTCCATCTTCGGTGACTCCGCGCCATCGGTCTTATCTTCGGCAACCCGGATCGGCGCCCGCACGGTCACGCCCATATTGGATAGGCCGCGGAATACGGCGCCTTCGGCGATAGACAGGCGGCTGGTGTTCAGATCTCCTTCGATCTGGGCAGAACTCTCGAGGGAGACTCGGCCACGCGCGGACAGTGAGCCTTTCACTTTGCCGGCAACGATCACATCTTCGCCGCTGATATTGCCTTCCACCACTCCCGTGCTGCCGATGGTGATCGTCTTGGCGCAGGTAATATCGCCGTGCACGGTGCCATCCACACGAAGTGATCCCTGGGTCTTCACGGAACCGCGAATTTCGGTCTCTTTGCCAAACAGCGTCGAGATGTCGCCCGGATGCGTGTCACGCAGGTTTTGAAGATTCTTGGGAACCCATTTGCTCATAGCAGATCTCCGGTTTGAGGCCGCCGGGGGCCACGACGTTCTGCTGTACCTACACAAAATGGCCGCTATGGAGCGACTTTCAGCAGAGTCATGGGGTCCACGGGGGAGCCATCCTGCCAGACTTCAAAATGCAGATGCGGAGCGGTGCTGAGGCCGGAATTTCCGAGGAGCGCTATCGGTTCGCCTTGACGTACGCGCTCACCGGGACGGGCAAACAGCACCTGATTATGTCCATAAAACGTGGTATATCCGGATCGGTGGGTCAGAACGACGAGGTTTCCGAAACGGTAGGTCCACTCCGAGAACAGCACGATTCCATCGGCAGCGGCCAGGATCGGGGTGCCCTCACGGGCAGCGATGTCCAGACCGCGGTGTGAAACCTGCTGAAAACTTGCGGGGTCGGCATAGCGGCGCGACACATAGCCATGTACGGGAGGCAGCGTGGGAACATCCATCGCGGTATAGGAAAATCCGCCGAGGCTTCGCGCTTCGGCGACCGGACTCACCGACGATTTCATTTCACCTGTCTGCTCGGGAGACTTTTCCCCCGGGAGCTGCTCATAGGAGGGCAGGCTGCTCCACGGGAGAGATTCCAGAGCATTCTCATCTTTGCCGGTGAGGGCCCGGCGCAGTTGAGATTCGAAGCCTTTCAGTTTGGAGAGTTCCGCACCCATTTTGGCCAGTTCACCGTTGGACCCTTCCAGTTCGGTGACTTTGCGCTTCAGCGACTCCACTTGCGAAGCGCGCCGGGCGACGATCCAAAAGAGGACGGTCTCCACCGTGGCATAGAGCAACAGGAGAAGGACAGCGGAGACGAGGATAATGACCGTTTTCCGCGGCAAGCGGAACTGCCGGACATCGGACTCATCCTCGGGAATGACAAGGAGCTTCCACCCGCTACCTTTTGTGGCTGCCAATCTGCTGTATTTTCTTGGGTTTCTTTGACAGAATTAGTTAATATAGCGATAACTCCAAATACTGTCAAGGGCGTATCTTGGGTCAGTTTTTGGTGATTCTAAATAATCTTCTGTTATCACTAAGTTTGCCGAAATCACTGACGCGAAAAATTTTTCACATCACGATTTCTTGGTCGTATTACGTGCCTTTAAGCCTTCGTAGAGCAAGATGCCGGTGGCAACGGAGACGTTCAGGCTGTCGACCTTGCCGGCCATGGGAATGGAGATCCGATCATCGGCTTCACGGGCCAGAAGCTCGGAAACACCGGTGCCTTCGGAGCCCATAATCAACACCGTCTTGGCGTTCCAGTTGTACTCGCCGTACGGTTTGCTGCCTTCACCGGACATGGCGGCCACAGACCAGAAGCCTTCACCGGAAAGGATGGTGAGCGTCTGGCTGAGATTGACGACCTGAAAGATCGGCACCATATAAGCGGCCCCGGCGGAAGACTTGACGACCACATCGGTGATAGGTGCTTGCCGGCGTTCACGAATAATCACGGCATTCACACCTGCTGCATCAGCGGAACGAAGAATCGCACCAAAATTGTGCGGATCATTGATGCCGTCGAGCATCAACAGCAGCGGTGTCGGTGATTCGGGCAGTTCGCGGACGAAGCGACGGAGATCATCCCGCAAGACAGGAGGCTGAACATGGGCTTGCACGCCCTGCATATTCAACTCTTCCTCTTCGGGGAATGATTCGACGCGCTTGACCGTAATATGCTTCTCGTCGGCAAGACGCAGAATCTCTTCAATAGGCTTACCGTGAGCGTTCTTATGGACCTCGAGGGAGCGGACCAGATCGAGATTCAGCACTTCAAGCACCGGCTTGCGGCCATAGACGCGGAACGTTCCGGGGGTCTGCTCTTCGGGCTTGTGGTAGGGCTTGTAAACTTCGCGCTTGACATACGGAACAGCGGTTGTAGGTTCGACGTCCGGCTTCAGATAGCTGGCTTCATCGGGACTGGCGGCGCCGTCCAGATTCTCGAACTTGCGGCCAAACTTACTGGACCTGTCGGCGGAGTACCCACCATCCCTGGGCTTGCGGTCCGCATCGAAGCGGCGCGGCGGGCGTTCGTCGCGCGATCCGCCTTCGGAGCGGCGGTCACGGTCAAACTTGCGCGGATAGCTGGGCCGGTCAGAAGAGCCTGAGCGCGGATAGCGCGGCTTGTCCGATGAGTATCCACCACCACCCGAACCGCCGGGTCGGCGGTCAGAGTCGAAACGGCGAGGCGGACGATCCTCCCGGGGGCCACTGCTGGGGCGACGGTCGGAATCGAAGCGACGCGGCGGGCGGTCATCACGAGGGCCGCCTTCGGGACGGCGATCCCGGTCATACGGACGGGGGCCACCGGGTCTGCGATCCGAATCAAACCGGCGCGGCGGGCGATCCTCACGGGAGCCGCCTTCAGACCTGCGGTCGCTGTCAAACTTGCGCGGATAGCTGGGTCTGTCGGAAGAATCCGAGCGGGGGTAGCGCGGTCTGTCGGACGGGGGACCGGAGCGTGACGAATCGCCAAAGCGCGGACCGCCTGAGGAAGGCTTGCGCGGATAGTGCGGCCTGTCGGACGGAGGACCGGAGCGCGGGGAATCGCCATAGCGCGGACCACCGGAGGACGGCTTGCGGGGAAAACGGGGCTTGTCTGATGAATCCGAACGCGGAGACGCATCATAGCCGGAGCCACCGGCAGGTTTGCGAGGGTACTTGGGCTTATCCGAGGAATCGGAACGATACGGCGCGCCGGAACTGCGGTCGGTCTTCGGCTTATGAGTACGCTTATCGAATTTAGAAGGCGGTTTTGAGTTCAATGGTCGAAGAATTCCAGTAAGCGATTAAGATCATCAGACGTGTAAAACTGTATTTCGATAGTGCCACCGCGTCCTTTGGGCTTGATTTTGACACGCGTGGACAGCGTGCGACGCATGCGGTCTTCCATCTTTTTGATCTCCAGTTCCTGTCGGCGATCCAGCGCGGAGACCTCACCATTGGATCGTTTGGCCTTGCCGGTGGCCATGCGTTTCAGATCCTCGGCCTGCCGTACGGTGGGGCGGCTGTCGGAGATGTAGCGCTGAAAAAGTTCTATCTGCTCGCGCGGGTCAAGGATGCCCAGCAGAGCGCGGGCGTGGCCTGCGGTGATTTTGCCATCGCACACCGCCGCCTGCATGGTTTCGGGAAGTTTGAGCAGCCGCACGGTGTTGGCCACGTGAGCGCGGCTGACGCCGAGCTTGTCGGCGACGGCTTCCTGCGTCAGCGAGCAGGTGGTCTGGAGTTTCAGAATCGCATGCGCGACTTCAATGGGATTGAGGTCCTCGCGCTGAAGATTCTCCAGCACCGCCAGTTCCAGCATGTCTTCATCGCTGGCGGACTCGCGCACCAATGCGGGAATATGCTCCAATCCTGCCGCGCACGAAGCGCGCCAGCGGCGTTCGCCGACGATAAGCTGGAAGCGCTCGCCGTATTTGCGCACGAGCACCGGTTGCAAAACGCCCTTGGCAAGAATCGAACGCTTGAGGTCTTCGATGGCTTCATCATCGAAGACCTGCCGGGGCTGGAACGGATTGGGATCCACCAGCTTTACGGCCACATCGGTCACAACGGTTCCGTTTTCATCCGGAACATCCGCTTCGGAAATCAGCGCGGCGAGCCCTTTGCCCAAACCCTTCTTCATCTTCATGCGGCAGCCTCTTGCACTCTTTGCCCCTGCGAGGTGAGAAACTCACGGGTGAGATCGCGGTAATTCTGCGCGCCCCGTGACGCCGTATCGTAGACATAAACCGGCTGCCCGTAACTGGGAGCCTCGGACAGGCGGACATTGCGCGCGATGGCCGTCTTATAGACGCGATTGCCGAACACCTGCGCGATTTCGTCCGCGACCTGCTTGGAAAGATTGAGCCGTCCGTCGAACATGGTGAGCACGATGCCCTCAATCTCCAGCGGCGGATTGAGCTGCTTCTGCACCAGCTTGACGGTCTTCATCAGATGGGCCAGCCCTTCGAGTGCAAAGTACTCGCACTGCATGGGGACAATAATCGAATGGGCAGCGGTGAGGGCATTCAGCGTAAGCAGCCCTAACGAAGGAGGACAATCGAAGAAGACGAAGGAATAGCCATCATCGAGGCTCTTCATGGCATTGGCCAGAATGTGCTCACGGTTGGGCTTTTCGACGAGTTCGATTTCCGCGCCATGCAGCCGGGCATCGGCAGCGACCAGGTCCAGTCCCTCGATGGTTGTCCTGGTGATGACGTCTTTCGCGGCCGCGTCGTTGATCAAAAGATCATAAATGCCGGGCCGGTCTTCACTGGCGGCAATACCAACACCGGCCGTTGCGTTATTTTGAGGATCAATGTCCACGAGCAACGTGCGGTGTCCCTCTAAGGCGAGACCCGCGGCAAGATGAATCGCGGTCGTCGTTTTTCCGACGCCGCCTTTCTGATTGACTACAGCAACAGCCTTTGGCATAACCTATTAATATAGGTCCTTAGTAATTCAAAAGCAAGGTCAGCAGGGGTGACCCCTGTCCCCGGGTCCGCTCGCGGCGCTGGCGTTGTGAATAGGGGATGATGGCGGGCATGCGCTTCATTCTTCCGCCTTCATCCTTAGCCGATTATCCTCCGGCGAGGAATTCCAACTTATGGGCGTGCTTCTGCTCGAAGCGGGCTTTGAGGGCGGGGTAGCCGCTTAGGTCGGGATCGCGTTCGATAAGGGAGAAGGCGCGCTCGCGGGCGGCGAGCAGCAAGGCCTCGTCGCGGACGGGATCGCTGTAGCGCAGATCGAATTCGCCGCTTTGCCGTGTACCGAAGAATTCACCGGAGCCGCGCAGTTCGAGATCCTTCTGGGCGAGTACGAAGCCGTCGTCGGTTTCCATGAGGGCCTTCAGACGCGATTCGGCTTCAACGGTGAGCTTGGAAGACGGCAACAGGATGAACCAGGCCTTCTGCCCTTTGCGGCCAATGCGGCCACGAAGCTGGTGCAGAGCGGCCAGACCGAAGCGCTCCGCGTTTTCCACGAGCATCGCCGACGCTTCGGGAATATCCACCCCAACTTCGATCACCGGAGTAGCCACAAGAATCGAGGTTTCGTTGCGGCGGAATTTCTCCAGCGCGGCGTACTTCTCTTCCGGCTTTTGGCGGCCATGCACGAGGCCGACACTCACTTCGCGCAGCGCGCCGTGGGCGACGCGCTCATAGTAGTTGACCGCGGCTTCGGTGTCCACCTTTTCGGATTCTTCAACGAGGGGACAGAGGATGAAAGACCGCTGTCCGGCTTTGGCCTGCTCCACAAGGAAGCGGTAGATCTTGTCGCGGTCCATTTCGTTGCGGCGCAGAGTCTGCACGCGGCGGGCGCCGCCGGGAAGTTCGCGCAGAATGGACTCATCCAGATCGCCGACATGCGACAGGCGCAGCGTGCGCGGAATGGGCGTGGCCGTCATCAACAAGAGATGGGGACGCGTGCCTTTGGAGCGCAGCGCGGCGCGTTGTTCGACGCCGAAGCGGTGCTGCTCATCCACGATAACCAGGCCCAGTTTGTCGAACTCTACCTTCTCCTGCAAGAGCGCATGAGTACCCACGGCAATATCCACCACATGAGTGGCCAGAGCATTCAGCACCTCGCGGCGCTGGGCAATCTTCTGCTTGCCACGCATGATGCGCACGCGCATGCCCGCCGCTTCTGCGGGACCAGTGATGGTATTGAAGTGCTGCTCGGCGAGCAGCTCGGTCGGCGCCATGAGTGTGGATTGATAGCCGGAATCGGCGGCCATAGCCATAGCTACAAGGGCAACGGTGGTCTTGCCGGAGCCGACTTCTCCCTGCAACAGGCGCTGCATGGGAATGGGCTTTTGCAGATCGGTACGGATCTCGTGCAGGACCTGCTTCTGCCCTTCTGTGAGCTTGAAGGGCAGCGCTTCCAGAATCTTTTTGGTGATGGGGCCGATGGTCTCGAAGGCCACACCGCCGGGGATGGTGGCGTTCAGGCGGCGGCGGCGCGCAAAGAGCATCTGGTAGAAGAACAGCTCTTCATAGCGAATCCGCTGCCAGGCGGCTTGAAGCTGGACCCAGTTTTCCGGATAGTGAATCTGCTCGATGGCCTCGGAGCGGGTTAAGGCTCCGATGGCGTGCAAGTCTTCACTGGGAAGAAACTCCGTCAGCTCGTGTTTGGCAAGTTTCAACGCGGCGCTGATAATGCGGCGGAAGGTGGCGCTCTCCAGTCCGACGCGGCGCAGCGACAGGCTGCCCGGATAGAGCGCGATGATACGACCCGTGTTGTACGCTTCCTTGTCGCCCTCCTCGCCGAGACGGTCGACGGCAGGATGGACGATTTGCCATGTGTCTTTCTCGGTGATCACGCCGGAGACGGCGACGATCTGGCCGAGTTGCATGGCCTTCTGCCAATAGCTGATGCCCTGAAACCACACCAGTTGCAGCACGCCCGTGCCATCGTCTATTCCGGTGACGAGCCATTGGCGGCCACGGCGGGTGTGCATCGGCTGAACATAGGCCACCGTGCCCACCACAGTGACTTCATGTTCGGTTGGCTGGAGTTCACCGATGCGCGCAATGTGGGAACGATCCAGATAGCGGCGCGGGAAAAATTCCAGCAGATCACCGACCGTCTGGACATCGAATTCCGCCAGAGCTTTGGCGCGCTCCGGTCCGATGGAGTAGAGGATTTCCACCGGTGCGCTCAGTCGTGAGCCCGCCGGCGTGCCGCTATGGACCGGTGTGGACGGTGTAGGTAATGATGACTTCTCTTTCAGGTTCGCAGAGGACACTGGCTTCTATTGTTTGAGCATCATTTTTTTCAAAATGATAGTTGGACCGGACAAGATTCCAGATACCGACAATGTGATCCAGCACGTCAACCGTAACGACTTGAGACTTGTGATTACGGAGGCGCACTTCCCAGTCGGTGTCGACGCTGTTGTTGGGCTGGCGGCGCCGATCCTTGGCCTCGCGGGCAACCGTTATGTCGAAGGCCTCGCCTACCCGGACTCGCACCTTCTCGTTTTTGGGAGTGTGGTCAATGCGGTCGTCGCCGAGGAACTCGCGCGCGCCATCCTTGTCATTCTGGTAAACACGCACCAGACCTCCCGGGAGCGCCATGCCGAGGCCATTCGCCTGATTGTTCTCAAATTCCATCATGACGCCCACGCGGTCTTCCTTACGCTGCGGATTATACTCATAAATGCGCGTGGCCTTGGCGTGGGTGGGCTTGAAGAGTTCAATCTGCTTCGTCTCCTTGTCGAGCACGTTGGCAGGCCGCTCCAAGGTATACATATGGTATTCGAAAAGACCGTGCTCTTCAAACGGCTGTTCAGTTGAGGGCGCCGCGGCCTTGTAGGCCACGGCCATCGCGGCGGCCACTTTATCGTCCGCGTGATGCACATCGCCCGCGAGCAACTTCAGTTTGGCATCCCTGTAGCTCGCGCCACACTTGTTGTCAATGGTTACCCAAGCGCCCAGCAATACGGCATCGGACTCCTCGCTCAGCACCATGGAATAATCTGCGCGCCAGGAAATGCCTTTGGTCAGATAGGCAATCTCAGCCTGTTTTGTGCCACCGCTCTCCGCATTCACTCGCCAGCGCAGCGTGGGTGTCATGATAACCCCGTCGGGAAGCGTCGGGTAATGCATGCCCGCGATGTGCTGCGAATCGAAGGTGCGCAAGGATTTGTCCGGCAGACGCAAGATCACCTGCCGCGAGGAGTAATAGCTGTCTCCGCCACTGGAAGACGTCATCAGGTCTCCCCGCAATACCTCTCCCTTATCCGTCACTACTTCCACCTCTTTGCCCGAGAACTTCTTCAGCAGTTGTTCGGTAGATAGCAGATCAAAATCGAAGTTCTGCTCGAGAAGCTCGACACCGGGAGCAGTGAACGTTACGGAGGTGGCGTCAATGCGTGCCGCGACATCTGTGTATCTGTATTCGGACACGCCACGGGAAAGCTCAATCGGCCGCGTCTCCCGGACAGCCATCAGGTCTTTGTTGTAAATCGTCAGCGTAACGCCGGGTTGTGCCCAAGCGGCCAACGCGAGCGACAGTGAAAGTGCGGCGAAGACAAGCAGGACTCGCATGGTTGTTCTCCCAGTTGCAGTGACGAAGCGAGACGGCAAACAGAGTGCCGCGGTCAGCTCGTGGTTCGGACGGTGTAGGTGAGACTGAACTCGTGTTCGGGTTCAACGGTGACACGAAATTCCACTTTATTCGCGGAGACTTTTTTGTATTCAGTGCTGGAGCGGGTGATTTCCCAATCGCCCCAGAGGTGATCCACCACGACCACTTGCACCGCTTCCTTCTTATGGTTGCGCAGCTTGACCTCGAAATCGGTCTCCATCACGCGGTCGGAAATGCGGCGGAAGTTGGTTTGGTTGTGCTCGGCGGCGATATCGAAAGCATTGCCGATGGTGACGGTGACCTTCTCATTCTTCGGCGTGTGCTCCATGCTGTCTTCGCCGACGAATTCCTGGCTGCCATCGGCGCTCTTCTGGTAGACGCGCACGCGGCCCCCGGGAAGCGCCATGCCGAGACCGTTGGCCTCGGTATTTTCGAACTCGGCAGAGACGCCGACGCGATCCTTGTTCGCCTGCCAATCATAGGTGTAGACCTTCTTGATTCCCGCCGTGGTGCTCGGGAAGAGGCTCACCTGCTTGGTCTGGTTGTTCAGGATGTCCGTCGGGCGCTGCAAGGTGTAAAGATGATATTCGAAAAACGATTGTTCTTCGAACTGCCGCTCGGGAGCGGCCGATTTGACCATGCGATCCATCATCGGCATGGGCATTTGCGGCGGCTGCACGCGATGCACCGAGCCTGCGATGAGTTTCAATTTGGCGTTCTGGTAACTGGCGCCGCTGGTGTTGTCGAGGGTCACCCAGGCGTCAAGGTCGGCGCGGGTGTTGGGCTCATTCAGCAACATCACGTAGTCGGCTTTCCATTCGAGGCCGGTGGTCAGATAGGAGACTTCCGCTTCCTTGTCGCCGCTGCCATCGCTGTTGACCAGCCAGCGCAAGGTGGGCTTGGTGATCAGGCCTTCGGGCAGCGTGGGGTAGCGGATCTCGGCGACGTTATCGGACATCAGAATGCTCTTCAGCGTGCCGTCATCCTGCCGCACCACAATCTGGTTTGAAGGCTGCGCCTGCGCCGTGAGCAGTGTGCCGCGCGTGACGGCGCCGGTTTTGGAGACGATTTCGATTTTCTGGTCGACATATTTCTGCAGCAGTTTATCAGGCGAGACCAGATCATAATCGAAATTCTGCTCGAGCATCTGTACACCGCCGGCCTTGAAATGCACAGAGGTGGCGTCGATCTGGGCGGAGACGTCGCGGAACTGCACCTCGCCCTTCCCCTTCGGGAAGGTCATCTTGCGCGTGTCGCGCACGAGGGCCAGATTCTGATTATACACCGTGAGCGACACGCCGGTTTCGGCCAGCGCGCACAGGCTCAGGGAAAGCAGTATTAAGGATGCGGCGAGAAGTTTCATGATCAGGCCTCAGTGATAGCGTTGATCTCTTCGACATAGCGAACAACTTTGTCCAATGCAGCTTCGAGACTGGCAAGCTTGACGCGCTCCGCCTCCACCACTTCCGGATCGGCATTCTTCACGAACTGCTCATTGCTTAGCCGGGCCCGGGTGGATTGCACGAGCTTGACCAGACGATCCTGCTCTTTGGAGAGCCGCGCCTGTTCGACGGCAAGGTCAATCAGACCACCCAGCGGCACGTAGATTTCCAGATTCTGCACGACGGCAGATGCGCTGCCACGCGGCTTGGCGCTGTCGAAATGCAGTTCTTCGATTCCGGCAAGACGCTGGATAACGGGAGCAAAGTCGCGCAGGAAGTCCGCTTGCGGTCCCGCTGCGCCGATAACGCCGGCGGTCATGTTCACCGAGCGGGCAATACGCAGTTCACCCCGAATATTGCGCAGCGAATTGATAACATCCTGCAACAGCGAGAATTCTTCTTCCACCGCCGCGTCCATGAACTCCGTGCGGACCGTGGGGAACGGCGCAAACATAATGGTTTCGGTGCGCTGGGCCTCGGGCCAGTGATTTTCCGACAGCTTGCGCAGCGTCTGGAAGATTTCTTCCGTAATGAACGGCATGAACGGATGCAGCAGGCGCAGGAAACCGTGCAGGATTCCGAGCGCGTGCGCCAGAGCTTCATTGCGTTGATCGCCACCGGCTTGCAGGCGTGTCTTGATCAGTTCGAGGTACCAGTCGCAGAAGTCATTCCACACAAACGCATAGAGGATCTTCGCGGCATCGGCAAAGCGCATCTCTTCGAGCGCGCGGGTGACTTCCTGAGTGGTGGTAAAGAAGCGCGAGGTAATCCAGCGGTCAATCAGATTGGCGGGCGGTGTGCTCATGCAGTCCACGGGCAGGAAGGGGAATTCTTCGCCCTCCTCGGGGAGATTCATGAGCAGCAGACGCGAAGCATTCCAGATCTTGTTGGCGAAGTTGCGGCCCATCTCACAGAGTTCGGTGCCGAAGCGAATGTCGCCGCCGAGGGGCGTCTGCAGAATCATGGTGAAGCGCAGAGCGTCCGCGCCGAATTGGTCAATTACCGCCAGCGGATCGGGCGAATTGCCCAGCGACTTGGACATTTTGCGGCCACGCATGTCGCGCACGATGCCGGTGAAGTAGACATCCTTGAACGGCTCGACCTCGAAGACTTCCTCGGAAGCCATGATCATGCGCGCGACCCACAGGAAAATGATGTCCGGAGCCGTGACGAGCGCACTGGTGGGAAAGAAATGCTTGAGGTCCGCCGTCTCTTCGGGCCAACCGAGCGTGGAAAATGGCCAGAGCCAGGAAGAGAACCATGTGTCGAGCACGTCGGGATCCTGTTCGAGAGTCAGGCCGGCGTATTTGGCATCCTTGGTGGGATCGTCCGCCGAGCAGATGATCTCCCCGGTCTCCTTGACGGTCCAGAGCGGAATGCGGTGGCCCCACCAGATCTGGCGGGAGATGCACCAGTCGCGCACGTTTTCCAGCCAGTGGAAATAGGTCTTCTCCCAATGCTTGGGATAGAATTTGACCTTGCCTTCGCGCACGGCGGCGATGGCCGGCTCGGCAAGACTCTTCATACGCACAAACCACTGCTCTGAGAGCAAAGGCTCGATGACCGTGCCGCTGCGCTCATTGTGGCCGACCTGATGCGTATAGGGCTCGATTTTCTCCATCGCGCCCTGCTCTTCAAGGTCGCGAATCACCAGTTTGCGGCATTCCTCGCGGGACAGGCCGCGATAGGCTTCGGAAGCGGAGTCGGTCATCTTGCCATCGGGGCCGATAACGGTAATGAACTCGAGATCGTGGCGCATGCCCATTTCGAAATCGTTGGGGTCGTGCGCCGGCGTGACTTTGACGCAGCCGGTGCCGAAGGAGCGGTCCACATACTCGTCGGCGATAACCGGAATCTTGCGCCCCACCAGAGGCAGATCCACCGTCTTGCCGATGATGCTCTGATAGCGCTCGTCTTCGGGGTGGACGGCGACGGCGGTGTCACCGAGCATGGTCTCGGGGCGGGTTGTCGCCACCACCAGATGGCCGGAACCGTCGCTCAGCGGATAGCGAATATGCCACAGATGCGAGGACACCGTGCGGTAGTCCACCTGCTCATCGGAGAGCGCTGTGCGGGAGACCGGGTCCCAGTTGACAATCCGTTTGCCGCGATAGATGAGGCCCTTGTTGTAGAGGCGAACGAAGATCGTCGAAACGGCACGCGACAGACTGGGATCGAGGGTAAAGCGCTCGCGGGTCCAGTCGCAGGAGGCGCCGAGTTTGCGGAGCTGCTTGAGAATGATGCCGCCGTGGTGTTCCTTCCACTCCCAGATCCGCTCAATCATCTTCTCCCGGCCCAGATCGTAGCGGGTCAATCCCTGCTTGGAGAGTTCGGCCTCGACTTTGATCTGCGTGGCAATGCCCGCATGGTCCATGCCCGGCAGCCAGAGCGCGTCCTCGCCGCTCATGCGGTGCCAGCGGATGAGAACATCCTGCAGGGAGTTGTTGAGCACGTGGCCCATAGTCAGCACGCCCGTCACATTGGGCGGCGGGATCATGATGACGAAGGGTTTGCGGTCCTTGCGAACCGGCGCGGTGAAGTAGCCGCGGGATTCCCACGACTCATAGAGCGCGCTTTCGACCGCGGAAGGATTGTAAGCTTTATCGAGTTGAACGGTTGGCATCAGGATAACAGGTTAAATTCAGGCAAAGTACGGCTTCGGGCGGCGGGGACCTCCGAGCAGACGGACCACGGCAAAACCGAAAATGAATCCTCCGACGTGCGCCCAGAGCGCCACTCCGCCCGCCTGATTGATGGGCGATGACAGGATGCCGCTAAGCTGCATCACAAACCAGAAGCCGAGCACAACGAACGCCGGAACGCGGACGAACCGCAGGAAGAAGAAGAACCAGATGAGCAGCACCACGCGCGCTTTGGGGTACAGGAGCAAATAGGCTCCGAGCACACCGCTGATGGCACCTGACGCGCCGATCATCGGCACCGTGGACAGCACATCGGATACCGCGTGGGTGAGCGCCGCCACAATGCCGCAGGCAAAATAAAAAAGCGTGAAGCGGAAGTGTCCGAGGTAGTCTTCGACATTATTGCCGAAGATCCACAGGTACAGCATATTTCCCGCAAGGTGCAAGAAGCCGCCGTGCAGGAACATCGAAGAGATCAGCGTGAACCAGTGCGCGGGGAACTGCGGCAGTTGCTGGAAGTCCGCCATGAGCTGCGCCGGCACCGCTCCGAATGTGAAGACGATATTTTCCTGAACCGGCGCGGGCTGCACAATCTGCCAAAGAAAGACAACGCAGTTGATGACGATGAGGCCGACGGTGACAAAAGGCTTACGCGTGGTAGGGAGTTCATCACGAATCGGAATCATAGTCGAGTCCTCTTTAACGCAGCATAACCGTCTCGTGCCAGGTGCGGCTGTTGCCTGCGCGGTCAGCCGCGGTAAAAGAAATCTCGTGTGCACCGCGATTCAGCGGCTGCCGGGTCCAAATATCTCCGCCGCGTTCCTCAAACTCGAAGTCGGCAATCGCGGTCAGTCCGTCCACGGTGCAGCGGAGAGCGGTGTAATCTACTCCGGACAGATCGTCGGTCAGATGAAACCCAAGGCGGTCGCCCTTGGCGCTCAGGGTCAACAACGGAGGTTCATGATCGAAGCCCACGCCATAGATGCCGCCGCGCAGAATCTGACAGGACAGGGTGTCGCCCGCTTCGGAAAGGCTGGGCCACTGGGCACGGATGGATTTTCCGCCGCGCTCGTAAACAAAGGCTCCCTGTTTGCGCTCCAAGTCGCGCAGACAGTGGCAAAGTTTTGTTTTGCCGCTGAATGCAAATCCCGCCGGGCCGATGGAAATCTCATCGGAGCCGAGTTCCGTGATTCGGGCCCACGCAGCCACCGGATCGCTCTTGGTGTCGAGACAGAATTCGCCGATGCGGATTTCTCTGGGCAGCGGTTTGGGAGTCACGCGGGGCCAGGCACCGCTGGTGACGGTGAAGTGCGCCGCAGTCACATTTCCGCCGCGGTCCCCGATCTCAATGGTCACATCGGCGTGGTTCAAATGGCTGAGCCAGCCGCGTCCATCGCGCGCGGAATCCTGATATTCGGGGGGCGCAGGCTCATCGAACAGCCGCCATAGGTCATTATGCTTGCCGCTCTTGAACGGCCAGACCGTCTTCTCGTAAATGTTTCGCGGTCCGGCAAGGTTGATGCGGCCGGTGGTGTCTTCGTAGACCGGCAGACCATCCACTTTGACGCGCATGACATAAGGTGTGGCATTGCGTCCCCACGGCCCCGGATCATATGCCTGAACAAAGAACGCGACGGGGGCGCTTGCCGAAATCGCATTACCGCCCGGCGCGCGTCTTCCCTTCTTTCCCCCACCTCCGAGAATGGGCTGTCCGATGTCGGAAGGGCTGAAGTCAGAGAGCGTCGTCCAGCGCACGGAGAGAATTTTCGGAGGCTGGTTATCGTGCGGACCGTAATAGAGCAACGGATCGGTCTGCACCGCGCCCTCGCGGATCTCATAATGGAAATGCGCGGGGCCGGCGCCGCTGTGCCCGGTGTAGGCCAGCACGTCGCCTCGCTGGAACTGCCGCTCCGGAGCGGGCTTGTCGAACAGAAGATCCACACTGCAACTGCCCGTTACCAGTTGCGAATCCCGCATCATCTTTTCGAGCACGGGATTGAAATGGTCCAGGTGGCCGAATACGGCCGTGCGGCCATCGGGCAAACGGAAGTAGAGCACATGCCCGTAGCCGGGCGGGACAATTTGTATACGCTCGATCCAACCGTCGGCGGGAGCCATGACGGGGAGATGTTCGGGGCCGGTATGAATATCGAGGCCGCCGTGAAAATGATCGGGCCGGGTATCGGCGAAACCGCCCGTGATCGATTTTTCGCCGCCAAGGGGCCAGAGCAGATCTTCAGCGTGGGCAGCGGACAGCAATGCGAACAGCAGCAGACATCCCCAGCTCAGTGTTCGCGCCAGCGGAAACTGATACCGAGCAGGAGACCGGAGAGAGTCATCCATGTAAGAAGAGAACTTCCACCATAACTGATGAACGGCAGCGGCACACCCGTTACGGGCAGCAGCCCCACCGTCATCAACAGGTTGGTCAGGGCCTGCGCCGCCATCATTCCAACAATTCCAGCGGCCACAAGCGAGTAAAAGGGGTTATGGCATCGCGATGCAAGACGCAGCCCGCGATAGAAAATAATGAAGAAAAGTGCGGTGACGGCAATCGTGCCCACAAAACCGAATTCCTCGCCCCAAGCCGAAAAAATAAAATCGGTGTGGCCTTCGGGCAAAAACTTGAGCTGCGTCTGGGTGCCGTTCAGGAACCCTTTGCCGGTCAGTGCACCGGAACCCAACGCAATTTTCGACTGAATGAGCTGGTAGGCCGAGCCCAGCGGATCGGCTTCCGGATTGATGAATGTGAGCAGCCGCTTTTGCTGATAGGGGCGCAGCTTGCCCCAGAGGTGCGGAGTCGCCGATCCGACGAACAGGAAGACCACCGCTGCCAATAGCACCGGAACGATCTTGCGGGACGTCAGGCCAACGAGAGCGAGCAAGCCTGCCAGCACACTCATATGCAGCGTCCGGTGCCAGGAGGTCATAACCGCCGCAACGGGGGTAATCAACAGCAGCAGATGCCAGCCGGGCGTCCCTCCCCATGCGAGCAGACAGAGCAAGAGCATCGGATACACCAGCGACGTGCCCATGTCCGGCTCAACCAGCACCAGTCCCATGGGCATGACCGCAAGGGCTATGGCGGTCAGGGTGATCCAGTTCTTCTTCGTATCGCGCGGGAAGTCGGTCAGAAACCGCGCCACGCCAAGCAGCACGGTAAATTTTCCGATCTCGGACAACTGGAGTTGAAACGGACCGAGATCAATCCAGCGCTTTGCGCCCATCTTCGACGAACCGACGACGAGAATTGCAATCAAACCGAGGAAGCCAAGCACGTACGCAACGTACGCGAACTGCTGAAAGTACTTGGTAGGAATGGATGCCGCGCCCATCATGCAGACAAAACCGATGGCCGCAAAAATGAGTTGGCGGTAAAAATGCCCGAAGGCAAGTTCGCCTTCGGCATAGCTGGTCGAGTAGTTGGCCAGCAGGCCGACGGTAACCAGGCCCATCACCGAAAGCAGGAGCCAGACATCCAGACCGCGTTGCTCGCCCATCAGTGGCTCCCTTCCGTCGAGACCACCTGTCCCGGAGCCGGTTGCGCCGGAGCGGGTTTCGGTTCCTTGGGTTCCTTCGGAGCGTTGGACAGCGAATCCGGCTTCTGCGCAGGTTCCGGAGGAGACGCCTGAGGCGACTGCCCCTCGCGCGCCCGCTCTTCGAGCACATATCTCTTCATCACATCTTTAGCAATCGGGGCCGCAGCGGACGAGCCGTGCATACCGAATTCCACCAGCACGCAGCAGGCGACAATGGGGTTGTCCACCGGAGCATAGCCGATGAACCATGCGTGATCATCGCCGTGGGAGTTCTGGGCGGTGCCGGTCTTTCCGGCAATGGCCACCTGATCATCGCGCTGGGCTCTGGCCGTACCCTGATCGCCCCACACCACGCGGCGCATGCCTTCACGCACCATGGCCAGAACTTCCTGGTCCGCCTGTATGGTGTCTTGCGAAGGCTTGACTTTCTCCAACGTCTGAGTCTGCGGGTCAAAAACCCCGTTCACGAGGTGCGGCGTGCGCCAGACGTGTCCGTCCGCAACCGCCGCGGCGTAGGCCGCCATCTGCACCGGGGTGACGAGCACTTCACCCTGTCCGATGGAGATCGACGGAATAAAACCGCGCGTCCAGCCCGTGGGACCGTAACGCTTATTATAGTAGGCCACAGACGGTGCAAGGCCACCGGCCTCCGACGTCTGATCCACGCCGGTCGGCTTACCCAGATGGAAGCGCGTCATGGCGCTGTGAATGCCGTCCGGACCGATTTCCATACCGACTCTGTAAAAGAACACGTCACAACTCGCCTCGACAGCCTGAATCGGTACGACATGACCGTGCCCGCCCTTCTTCCAGCATTTGAAGGTACGGTTGCCGACGGTGTAATATCCCGGACAACTGATGGACCACGTGGGCGTGATCGCGCCGCTCTGCAAGGCCTCGGTCAGCATGGCGGGCTTGATGGTCGAACCGGGCGGATACATGGTTTGCACCGAGCGGTTGAGCATTGGCTTCTTCGGATCTTCCATCAGCGCGTTCCACTGCGAGGCTTCCACGCGCCCGGCAAAAATCTCGGGGTCATAGGTGGGAGCGCTGGCCATACAAACGACGCCGCCGGTGCGCACATCGATGCAGACGACGGAACCGATCTTATCT
Source organism: bacterium (assembly GCA_036504735.1). NCBI lineage: Bacteria > bacterium. The sequence goes on along the minus strand of DASXUQ010000010.1, from coordinate 337,106 downwards.
GTAAGCAGCGATTCCGCCTCAGCCTGCACATCAAGGTCCATCGCCAGCCACAATTCCTTGCCGGGGATGGGATCTACGTGAGCAAGGCTGTCACCTTCTCCCACTTCCTGCCCGAAGGCATTGACCACGGAAAAGCGCTTGCCTTTCACGCCGCGCAAATCGGCATCGTAAATTCTCTCCAGGCCGCGTTTGCCGACAAGGTCACCGGAGGAGACCTCGGGGAAGTGGTCCATTTCCTCTTTAGAGACTTCGGCGACGTAACCAAAGGCCTGCGCGCCGAGCTTACCCTCATAGGAGCGTTTCTGTTCCACTTCAAGAAACGCGCCGGGAATCTGGTCGCGCACCTCTTCGTAGGCGGACAGATCTTCGAACGACAGGTCGCGCTTGATACGCATCGGCGCAAAGGTGTGCTTGAACGGCTGGATCACTTCATTTTCCAGATACCCTTCAGGCATCTTCAGCACTTCGTTCAGCAGCGCCATGCTTTTCTTGTCGCGCCAAAGTTCGCGCGGAACACCGTAGCAGGTGTACGTCGGGCGGTTGGTCACCAGTAATCGCCCGTTGTGGTCGCGCAGCACGCCGCGCGGCGGGACGATTTCGATCAGGCGAAACCTGTTATGATCCGACTTGTCGCGGTATTCCGCCCAATCCATTACCTGGACTTTGACGAGGCGCACAGCCATTAAGCCGAAGAGCAGCACGCCCACCGCAAGAAACGATCCGAGACGCAGGGTCTCGGCGCTTGCCTTCTTTATGATCATGAGGACCGAACGCGGTGCAAGGGAGACAGAAACCAGAGAACACCGAGCATGGCGGTGTACAGGGCGGTGGGAAGGCCGCTGCGTACAAAGAGCGGCAGAAATTCCAGACCGCCGCCACGCGCCACGAGGTAATGGGAGACCGCTTCCGCGAAGACTCCGCCAAGGATCAGGAACGCGCTCCACGGCCAGAGCAGGCGGAACGCATTATCATTCTTCCACAGCTTCCCGCAGGCAAAGCCCACGATACAGAATGAGAACGATGTGGCGCCAAGCGGCAGAGCGCCGAGGACATCCAGGCCGAGCCCAATGCCCGCGCCGAACAATGTCCCGGCAATGGGTCCGCGCTGCAGGCCGATGTAGACAACAAACGGCAGCGTGAGCGACGGGCGGATGGGGCCGAGCGACAGCAATCCTCCCAGACCTACATCCAGTACCAGCAACACCACAGCCACCACGGCAAAACCGATAAAGCTCACGGGCGGGCCTCCCGCGCCATCAGCGAATCGGCGCCGCGGTCCGCGGTGGAGGGCGGAGCCGCCACAAAGACCTCTTCGAGCGATTCAAAACGCACAAAAGGCCGGACGCGGCACCACCCGGAGTTGGGAGTCCCCTGTCCGGTAACTTTGGTGACCACGCCCACGCGAATATTCTTGGGAAAGACCATACCGGCGCCCGCAGTCACCACCAGATCGCCCACGCGCACATCTTCGCCGGTGGATAATCCGACAATGGTCCATTCATGCGGGCCGATCCAGCGCAAAATTCCGGCAACCCGCGAGCGTTCGATCATCACCGAAACGCCGTAGGCATTGCCTTCGAGAGTCTGCACCAGAGATGCAAACTCGGAGACTTCGACAATTTTGCCGACGAGTCCCATGGGGGTCAGCACGGCGGAGTTGGTGCGGATGCCGTCATGACGGCCCACGTCGAGCAGAATGCGGCCACCGACTTCCGAGCCGGGATAGCCGATCACGCTGGCGGTAGCCAAAGGCATGGCGAAGCGGCCCTTGAACCCGAGCATGGCACGCAAGCGGGCATTTTCGAGGGCTTGATCCCGCAAGTCGCCATTCTCCTGGCTGAGGGAAACGGCCTGCTCGCGCAGAACCGAGTTCTCCTGCCAGAGGCCGAAGGTGCGGCGTACGAAGAGGACGGGCTTGGCAAGGTACGCGACGGCTCCTCCGATCTCCTGCTTGGCGGCGGCTGCCGCTTTACCCTTACCGAAAAAGAGAAGGGTCAGCGAGAAGCCGACCGTAGCGAGGAAGATGACCCAATCCAGTCGCGGTGCAAAAAGAGGCGATGAACTCCGGGGCATATCAGGAGGGGAGCAGAACCTTGCTATATGTTTCGAAATCATCAAGCACCTTGCCTGTACCGCGCACCACACAGGTCAGCGGATCATCGGCAAGAATGACGGGCAATGAAGTTTCTTCGCGCAGGCGCACATCCAGTCCCTTGATCAGGGCGCCGCCGCCGGTCATGACAATGCCACGGTCGCGGATGTCCGCGGCCAGTTCGGGCGGAGTCTTTTCGAGTGCGGTACGCACGGCGTCGACGATCTGGGAAATGGGTTCGGCCAGAGCTTCGCGGATTTCAATCGAATTGATCTCGATGGCCTTGGGCACACCTTCGACAAGGTCACGGCCCTTGGCCACGATGGACAGTTCCTGTTCGAGCTTGACCGCCGAGCCGATGCGGACCTTGATCTCTTCGGCCGTACGGTCGCCGATCAGCAGATTGTAATTGCGGCGCATGAACTGCACGATGCACTCGTCGAGTTCATCGCCGGCAATGCGGATCGAGGTATCGGTGATGATGCCGGAGAGCGAAATCACGGCGATTTCCGTGGTGCCGCCGCCGATGTCGATCACCATGCTGCCGATGGGATCATTAACCGGCAGTCCCACACCCAGTGCGGCGGCCATCGGTTCGGCAATGAGGTATACTTCGCGGGCGCCGGCGTGTTCCGCCGAATCCCGGATGATGCGCTTTTCCGATTTGGTGACGCCGGAAGGCACGCAGACGATGACGCGCGGCCTCATCAGCCGGTTCTTCTGCGCCTTGCGGATGAAGGCCCGGATCATCACTTCGGCCAGTTCGTCGTCATCAATTACGCCGTCCCGCATCGGGCGCACCACTTCGAGATCGCGGTGGGTTTTGCCGAGCATTTCGCGGGCTTCGGTGCCGATGGCAACAACCTTGTTGTCGCGTTTGCGCACGGCGACCATGGAGGGCTCGCGCACTACGATGCCCTTGCCCTCCACGTAGACTAACGTATTGCAGGTTCCCAGGTCAATTGCCACTTCATTGGCGAAGAGCCCGCTCAGAGAGAACATTAGGTATACCTCGGTAAATGTGCGCAACGGATCGATTGCCGCTACGCAGGTCAGACAGATTGGTTAGGCTGGCGGTCAGCTATCGTCGGACAGCCGGATTTCGTCGCCCGGCTTCGGAGGTTGGACGCCGCGTTTCTTCTCGAATTCCCAAAGGAAGTTCAGGATCATCGGCTTTTCTTCGTCATCCACGCGCACATAAACGGCATAATAGCCGCCCCACTGGGCAATGAGTTTCTGATTGCGGGCCGCAATGATGGCGGCCTCGATGTTGGGAAGTTTGCGCGTCATGCGGCCGATCAGCGCGAAGATGGCTCCGGTGACATCACGGCGAACGATGTAGTCTTTGCCGGCGTAGCGAACACGCGAGGCAGGCCGGACATAGAGCGGGGGATCAAGGTTGCGAGGCCACTGCATAGAAAGACTCCGGAAAAGTTAGTGCTTAAAGTGCCGCCGGCCGGTAAACACCATGGCGACATTCTGCTCGTCGGCGGCGGCAATGACGTCCTCATCACGCACCGAGCCGCCGGGCTGGATGACCGCCGTAGCGCCTGCTTGCGCGGCAACGTCCAAACCATCGCGGAACGGAAAGAAAGCGTCGGAAGCGCAGGCGCTGCCGTGAAGATCAAGGTTGGAAGCGCCGGCTTTCTGCACGGCGATGTGCGCCGAGTCCACGCGGGACATCTGCCCGGCACCGATGCCCAGCGTGTGCTTCGCATCGGCGAACACGATGGCATTGGAGCGAACGTGCTTGCAGACCTTCCACGCGAGCTTCATCGCCGCCGATTCCTGCTCAGTGGGGGCGCGCTTGGTGACGGTCTTAAGATTCGCGAATTCGGGAAAACCGAAATCGGCCTCCTGCGCCAGATAGCCGCCCCAGATCACTCGCAATTCTTCCGTGGACGTGCGGCTCTTGAGTTCATTCCAGTCAAAGGAGATCAGCCGCAGCGCCTTCTTCTTGGCAAAGACCGCGCGGGCTTCGGCCGTAAAGGACGGCGCAAGAATGACCTCAAGGAACATATCGGCCACCACAGTGGCCGCGGCTTCGTCCATCTCGCGATTCAGGGCGACGATGCCGCCGAAGGCGGACACGCGATCCGTTTCGAGGGCCAGTTCGAGAGCCTTGGCGGGAGTCTCCGCCACGCCGACGCCGCAGGGCGTCACATGCTTGATGATCACTGCGGCGGTCTCATCGAACTCGGCCAGCAGACGCAACGCGCCTTCGGCGTCGAGCAGGTTGTTGTAGGAAAGTTCTTTGCCCGAGATCTGATCGGCGGCGACCAGTCCGGTGGCCGGTTGACCCCACGGCGCCAGCAGCCAGCCCTTTTGATGCGGGTTCTCTCCGTAGCGCAGACCGCGAACGCGGTTCAGCACCAGCGGCTCCATCTGACCTTCGTTGAACCAGCCCGCGATCACGCTGTCATAGGCTACCATCCGCGCAAAGGCACGGGCGGCGCAGCGGCGGGCATATTCTTCGGGCACCCGGCCTGCATTCTGGTCCAGCAGTTCGAGGAAATCCTGATACTGGGCAGGGTCGGTCAGCACCACGACATCCTGGCTGTTCTTGCACGCGGCGCGTACCATGGAAGGGCCGCCGACGTCGATGGATTCGATAATATCCGCTTCCGGTTTGCCCGAAGCCAGCACCGCTTCAAACGGATAGAAGTTAACGACCACAAGGTCAATCGGTTCCAGTTTCAGGCGTGCCATATCTTCGAGATCGGACGCATGATGACGGCGGGCGAGAATGCCGCCGTGAATGCGCGGATGAACCGTTTTGACGCGGCCCTCCAGCGCTTCGGGATGCCCGGTCCATTCTTCCACCGGCGTTACCGCGCAGCCGGCGGCCTTAATGGCTGTGGCCGTGCCGCCCGAGGCGATCACCTGCACTCCGCGTCCGGCCAGCGCGCGGGCCAGTTCCGGCAATCCCGTTTTGTCGCTCAGACTGATAATTGCTCGACGAATTTCTATCATTCGCGTGTTCCCGGCAAGATTCGTATATGACGTTCTTTCATCTCGATACGATTGTCCGCGAACAGGCGGACAGCTTCGACATAGAGATCGTGTTCGATTTCATGCACCCGCTCGGCCAGCGTATCGGCGGTATCGTCGGGGCGTACGAACACCGCGCGCTGCAAAACTATCGGACCGTGATCATACTGGTCATCCACCATATGCACCGTAGCGCCGCTGATGCGCGCCCCATACTCGATCACCGCCTCGTGCACCCGGTGACCGTACATGCCCTGTCCGCCGAAGGCGGGCAGCAGCGCGGGATGGATATTCAGCATCCGGTGGCGGAACGCGGCGACCACCGCGGCGGGGACCAGTTTCAAATAGCCCGCCAGGCAGACAAAATTGACGTGATGTTCAGACAGCGCCGCAAGCATGGCATCGGAAAACGCTTCGTCGGAGGAAAAATCCGCGCGGCGCATGACGGCGGTTGGAACATCCAGCCACCGTGCCCGTTCGAGAGCGGGAGCCTTGGCGGAAGAAGAGATCAGCAGCGCAGGCTCGGCGTTCAATTCTCCGCTGCGGCAGCGGGCGGCGATGGATTCGAATAACGTGCCGTTGCCGGACACGAAGAAGGCAAGACGCAGACGGCTCATGCAGAAGGTTCCGGTGTGACCGCTGCGCGCAAGGCAAGGGTCAAAGTGTCAAGATTCACGTGCACGGTCCCGCCGACCGGCAAGGTCATACGGTCACGGCCATGACCAAAGGGCAATCCCGTGACAATCGGGCAAGATGTCCCGCGCATCGCATCCAGCACGGCTTGCCGCACCAGGGCGCGTTCCGCCTCATCAGCACTGGCATCCAGGTCACCGCACAACAGGCCGCCAATGCGGCTTAAGACTCCCGCGTTGCGCAGATGGAACAGCATGCGGTCGATGCGATAGGGCGGTTCATTCACGTCTTCGATCAGGAGCAGCGTGCCATCCAAAGCGGGAAGATACGGGGTGCCAAGCAGGGTGTTGATCATGGTGAGGTTGCCGGGCAGCAGCGTGCCGGCAAACGATCCGGTGCCGCGCAGGACGTGGATGCCGTCCCGCGAAAAACCGTTCAGCAGGTCGGTCGGTGCATCGCCCATCAGCACATCGAGCGCGAGGCGCAGGGTGTGCTCACTGACCAGGCCGCTCCAGTCCACCGCCATCGGGCCGGAGAAGGAAACCAAGCGGTGCCGCCCCCACAGCAGCCATTGCAGCGCCGTGTTGTCGGAGAATCCGAGAAAGGGTTTGGGATGTCCGGCAATCCGCGCGGTATCCAGAATCTCCAGCAGGCGGCTTGCCCCCACCCCACCCCGCGCGCAAATGACGGCATCAATGTCGTCACGCACAAACATCTCTTCGAGTTCGCGGGCGCGCACGTCGTCCGTGGCGGAAAGGTAGCCTGAGCGGGAGAAGGCGGAAGCGGACGTCTGAACGTCAAATCCCGACGCGCGCAACGCGGCAATCGCCGCATTCAAACGGGCGGGGTCCACCGGGCCGGATGGTGCGCAGATCCCAATCGTGCCGCCTGCGCGCAGCGGAGCGGGAACAATCACGTTCAGTAGCCCCACTCCGGGCCGACCAGTGTGTAATCGCCGAATCCGGTGTAGTCCACGAATATGAAGCGGCGGGCGAGATTGTTGTAGTACCAGATCTCGTAGGGCCGCGAGCCGGCTTCGAAGGGATGGCGCTCGATGTCGGTCGGCTCGCCATAGGTGACATAGATCCGGCCCCGATCCGACTCCCACCCGGAGCGGTTGGTGGCAAAATGCTCGTTGGCATACTGCACGCGCCGGTAATACTCATCCATCAGGTCATCGGCCTCGGCATGGGCCGACTTGGCCTGATCCTGCCAGAAGTCCTTGAAGACCTTTTCCTTGTCGGCGGCCGGCGCGGCCTTCAGCTTGGACATCCATTCCGAATTGGCGATGTACTTCAGTTGGCGAACCGCCAGATCGAGATCGGTAATGGCGATGGGAATGCCCGAAATCCGGACTCCGAATCCCCGTTCGCGCGCTTCATGACGGCCATCGGCATCCGCCGCCAATTTCAGGGTGTAGCGCTGCGGCGTGAGACCCTTCAGGTCCATCGCGTACCAGACTTCCTGCACCGTGCTGTCCGGCATGACGGCGGCATCAGCGCGGCGAACCGTGTCCGCCTTGGCATTAACCACAAACCAGTGCAAGTAAATCGAGTCTTTAGCCGAACTGTAGACTTGCGCCATTGCGCGTGTGGTGCTGTCCGTACTGTTGAAACTGTCCACCAGCTTGGGCACACCCAGTTCACTCAGGTCGCGGTCTTCCGATGCCCAGTAGAGGTCCGATACCCGCAAGCGCGGATCGGTGCGGGGCAGCTTAATGCTACCTTCCCAGCGCGACTTCTTGTGGGCTTCGCGCTCCGTGGTCAGCGTCTCCCGCACCTTGTAGGTGCCCGGCGGAACGAGAAACTCTTCGACGCGCGCGACGTTGCGGCTGCGGCTGTTGGTCTCGTTGAAGGTCGCCACTTTGGCGTAGGAATCCGCAATCCGTTCGCTGTACAATCCGCTGCTGTCATGGAACAGCGACGTCACCAGTTCAAAGGTGGCGACATAGCCCGAATCGGTGCGCAAAAAAATCAGGTTGTCATAAGGGATGCTGATCGCCACCACCAGATGGAGCGAGTCCGGTTCCACGCCCAGCCGCTGGCTGAGCTGGCAGCGAAATTGGGCGCCGTCACCCGCCGAATAGATGTTGTTCGAACCATCCGGTTGCATGGCCCGATGCGGGGCACGGCAGGCAACCAGAGTTATCGCGGCGAGAGCACAGGCAAGCCATAGTTTCCACATATATCCCTCTGCGAATTTTCCCTGCCCGCCGTCAGCGAAGCCGCGTCCAATTGATACGCGTACGCCTTGGTGACGGTGGCCGTGGCCATCTGACCCGGAGTCAGGACCTCGTTGATTCGTACCCGGCCGTCAATATCGGGAGCATCCCAGGCACTGCGTCCCCAGGATTGATTCTTACTGTTGCGTTCGACCAGCACATCGATCTGCTTGCCGATGAGGGCCTGATGCCGCTCGAGACAGATCTTCTTCTGCAGCCGCATGATCTGATCCAGCCGGTCCAGCGCAATGCCCTCCTCGACCGGATCGGGCAGCGTGGCGCCCCGGGTTCCGTCCTGCGGGGAATAGGCAAACACACCGGCGCGCTCGAACTTCACATCTTCCATGAAGCGGTAGAGGACTTCGAAATCCTCCGTTGTCTCGCCCGGAAAGCCGACCAGCACTGTGGTCCGCACGCACGACTCCGGCAGTACGGCGCGGAAGGCGGCGATGGTCTCTTTCATGTGCGCTGCCGTGGTGCGGCGGTTCATGAGCTTCAACATCCGGTCGGACGCGTGCTCGATGGGAAAATCAATGTACGGCGCCAGCTTCGGCACTCGCGCCAGTTCTTCGAGCAGCTTAGGCGGCGTGGACGGCGGATGCGCGTAGAGAATCCGAATCCAGTGAAGCCCTTCCAGATCCGAAAGGCGCTGGCACAATTCGACGATCCGGCGCTCGCGGTACAGGTCCACACCGTAGCTGGTGGTCTCCTGCCCGATGAGCAGGATCTCTTTCACGCCGTTTGCCGCCAGCAGCTTGGCCTCAGCCAGCAGGCTTTCCATCGGTTCACTGCGGTACAGGCCGCGCATCTGCGGAATAGAACAGAACGCGCAGGCATGGGAGCATCCGTCGGAAATCCGCAGATAAGCTGAGCCCGGCCCCGCGGCTCCGGTGAACGAGGTCAACGCTGCGCTTTCGGTGTCGAGCGCGAGGGGATTGGTGCCCATCGCTTCGAGCATCTGCGTCCACTGACCGATGCCGAACACGCCATCCAGTTCGGGAATGTTGTCCCGCACTTCGCCGCCGTCGCGCTGTGTGAGGCAACCCATAGCATACACGCGGCGGCCATCCTTGGCCAGCTTCCAGCGCACGGCTTCGAGCAGCACTTCCACCGATTCGACTTTGGCGTCGTCGAGGAAGCCGCAGGTATTGACGATCAACACATCGGCCCGCGAGGGCTGAGAAACCGTTTCGAATCCCGCGGCGCGTAGTACCGCCGCGAAGGAGTCCGAATCCACCGTATTCTTGGCGCACCCCAGAGTCTGAAAAGCCACGCGCTGCGGACGGAGAGTGGACGCGCAGTGCTTTTTGGTCACTTCCCCACCTTGACTTCGGAAATCCCGAGCATATCCTGAACCTGTTTGAGCACTTCTACGGACGTTTTCAAACGGTAGCGGCGCGATTCCACCACGCGCGTCTGGCCGTTCTGCTGGACCTTAAAGTAGACCGGCACGTTTCCGGAGTGCCTCAAAAATAGTTCCTCGAGCGCGTCAAGTGTGGACTCGGGAAGACTCGTCTCGTTCAGCGTGAGCCACAAGCTGCGGGCGAAGGCCGCTTTGGCCTGGTCAATTGTCAGAATATCCTGCGTAATGAACTTGGGGTCTTCATCTTCCCGGCAGCTCACCCGCGTATTGAAAACCAACTTCGCTTCCTTGCGCAGCAGCGGCGCGTACTGCTCCAGGACGTCGCCGAACACCAGCAGTTCGCCGGAGCCGGTAAAGTCTTCGAGCGTCACCGAAGCCATCGCCTTGCCTTTGCGCGTCTGCGAACGGCGCACGTCGGTCACCACACCGGCCAGGCGCACCATTTGCTGATCGCCAAGTTCAGACGTGTCTCCGAGCGTGGCCGTGGACAAGTGCTCGATCTCGTCGCGCACGTCGTCCAGCGGATGGCCGGACACATAGAAGCCCACAAGGTCTTTCTCGAGGCTCAGCTTCTGATCGGCAGAATACTGCGGAATGTCCGGCAGCATCGGTTCCCGCACGTGCGAATTGCCCGGGCTTCCCCCGCCGAAGAGGGACGACTGTCCCAGATCGCGTTCCCGGCCCGACTGCACGGCATAGGCAAAGAACTGATCCAGCGCGGCCATGTATTGCGCGCGGTGTCCGCCAAGGCTGTCCAGCGCACCCGAGCCGATCAGACTTTCCATCGCCTTGCGGTTCACCTGCTTGGTGTCCACCCGCGCCGCGAAATCATAAAAGGTCTTAAAGGGTCCGCCTTCTGTCCGCGCATCCAGGATCGCGACAATCGGTCCGCCGCCGACATTCTTGACGGCTTCAAGGCCGCAGCGAATTTTGCCTTCTTCTACCGTGAAGAATCGCTCCGACACATTCACGTCCGGCGGCAGCATGGAGACGCCAAACCGGCGGCACTCATTGATGAGCTTGGGCATCACCCGCGTCTCACCGTGCCACGACGTCATTTCCGCCGCCATGAATTCAGCGGTGAAATGCGCCTTCAGATAAGCCGTCTGATAGGCCAGCACTCCGTAACAGGCGGCGTGCGCCTTGTTGAAGCCGTAGCCCGCAAATTTCTCTACTTGATCGTAAAGCTGCTGGGCGTTCGCCTGGCTTATCTTGTGAGTCGCCTTGCAGCCCGTAATAAACTCTTCCTTCATCCGCGCCAGCTCTTTGGGATCTTTCTTTCCCATCGCGCGGCGCAGGATGTCGGCGCGTCCGAGGGAGAAGCCGGCCATGTCGCGCGCAATCGCCAGCACCTGCTCCTGATAGACCGCAATGCCGTAGGTGGTCTTGAGGATCGGCTCCAGCTTCGGATGCAGATAAGAAATCTTCTCCTGCCCGTGTTTGCGCTTGACAAAGTCGCCGATCATGTCCATCGGACCCGGGCGGTAGAGCGCCACCATGGCCACGATGTCGTCCAGGCACGTGGGCTTCAGTTTGGACAGCCAGTCCCGCATGCCGCGACTTTCAAGCTGGAACACGCCGATGGTATCACCGCGGGACAAAAGCTCGTACGTCTTCGGATCGCTTTCTTCAAGAATCGTCTGCAGGTTCACCTCGATGCCGCGCGCCTTGATCATGTCGAGAGCGCGGGAAAGAACGCTCAGCGTGCGCAGCCCGAGGAAGTCCATCTTGAGCAGGCCGATCTTCTCGACGATGCTCATGTCGAACTGGGTGGTGATGCTGCCGTCGGACTGCTTGTAGAGCGGCACGTAATCGGTGAGCGGCCCCGGCGTAATCACCACACCGGCCGCGTGCGTCGACGCGTGGCGGCACGTGCCTTCCAGCACCTCGCCGACCTCAAAGATCTTGCGGTAATCCGACCGTTCCTGCAGCAGCGCATCCAGTTCCGGATTGTCCTTGCGCGCGCTGCGTGCGCTTCCCCCGTCGGGAGCATTCAGTTTGACGTTGGGGCCTTCGGGAATCTTTTTGGCGAGCTTGTCCACGTCGCCGTAGCTGACGCCCATCACGCGGCCAATGTCGCGAATCACGGCGCGCGCCTTCAGCCTTCCGAACGTGATGATCTGCGTGACCGATTCCGCGCCGTACTTGGCCTTGACGTAGTCGATGATCTGTGCGCGGCTCTCATCCTGAAAGTCGATATCGATATCGGGCATCGAAATGCGCTCGGGATTCAGGAAGCGCTCAAAATACAATTCGAAGCGCAGCGGATCGATGTCCGTAATCCCCAGCGCGTAACACACCAGCGAACCCGCCGCCGAGCCGCGCCCCGGCCCCACCGCCACGCCGATTTTGCGCGCGTAATGAATGAAGTCGGAGACGATGAGAAAGTAGCCCGGAAAGCCCATGCGCTCAATCATGTTCAGTTCGAAGGTCAAGCGCTCTTCAATGTCCCGGCCCGCATTGGGATAGCGCCGCGCCACTCCCGCACGCGCCAGCTTGGTCAGAAACGACACCTCATCCGTCTCGCCGTCCGGCAGCGGAAAACGCGGCAAATGGCGCTTGGAAAAGTCCAGCTTGATGTCGCACTTGTCGGCGATCTCCACCGTGCTTGCCACGGCCTCGTCGCAGTCGCGGAACAGCTCGCGCATCTCGTCGGGAGTCTTGAGATAAAACTCCTGCGTGTCGAACCGCAACCGGTTCTGATCCGCAACGTTGGCGCCGGTGCCGATGCATAGCAGCATGTCGTGCGCTTCGGCGTGTTCGCGCTTCAGGTAATGCGTGTCGTTGGTGCCGACCAGCCGCGAGCCCAGCTTCTTCGACAGCGATTGCAACTTGGAGAAGACCTTGCGGTCCTCCTCCAGATTGTGCCACTGCAACTCGATATAAAAATCGTCGCCGAAAACCTCGCGGTACCATCCGGCCTTCTTCCACGCCCCCTCTTCGTCCTCGTTCAGCAGCAGTGTGGGAATCTCCGCCGCCAGGCAGCCCGACGTGGCGATCAATCCCTCGGAATATTTCGCCAGCATCTCGTGGTCGATCCGCGGACGGTAATAAAACCCTTCGGTGTAACCGATGGACGAAAGCTTGACGAGATTGCGGTAACCGGTCTCGTTCTTCGCCAGCAGCAGCAGATGGTTGGCATAATCGCCCCATCGTCCGCCGGGCGATCCCCGGTCCTTGCGGTTGGAGCAGATGTACGTTTCGCAGCCGATGATCGGCTTGACGTCGGCCTTCTTCGCGGCAAAATAGAATTCCATCGCGCCGAACAGCGCGCCGTGGTCCGTCAGGGCCAGCGCGTTCATGCCAAGTTCCTTGGTGCGCTGAATCAGCTCACCCACCTTGCACGCGCCATCTAACAGACTGTATTCGGAATGATTATGAAGATGGACAAAGCCCGCGCTCACAACTCGCCTTCCTCGCGCGAAATTCGCGCGCCGACCTTTGACAGCTTCTCTTCGATCTTCTCATAGCCGCGGTCGAGGTGGTAGATGCGTTTGACTTCGGTGGTGCCGCGCGCCGCAAGACCGGCCAGCACAAGGCACACCGACGCGCGCAGATCCGTCGACATCACCGGAGCGCCTTTCAGTTCCGCGATGCCGCTGATCTCGGCCGTGTTTTCCTGCATGGAGATCTTCGCGCCGAGCCGGGCAAGCTCGGCCACATGGGTAAAACGGTCGCGATACACCGTATCGGTGATACGGCTCGTGCCGTCGGCCAGGCTGGCCATCGCCATGAACGGCGCCTGCAAATCCGTCGGAAATCCCGGATAAGGCTCCGTGGTTAGATCAATCGGAATCAGTTTGGAAGAGCGCCGTTCCACCGTCACCGAATCCCCGTCGGATTCGATATGCAGCCCCATATCCTTTGCGCGCTCGAGCGGACACTCCACGTGGCGCGGCTCGCAGTGATCGAGTTTCACCCGGCCACCGGCCATGCCCACGGCGCACAGATAGGTTCCGGTCTCGATGCGGTCGGGAATCATCTCCGCATCCACCGGATGCAGTTCCGTGACGCCCTTGATCACCATCTCCCGCGTGCCGATGCCGTCGATGTCCGCGCCCATCCGCGTCAGAAACTTGGCAAGCTGCGAGATCTCCGGTTCCACGGCACAGTTCTTCAGCACGGTCCGGCCTGAAGCCAGCACGGACGCCATCAGCACATTCCCCGTTGCGCCGACGCTGGAAATCGGAAACTCAAAGGTTGCGCCGCGCAGCTTTTCCGCGCGCGCCACCACAAAGCCTTCCTCAAGGTCTGTGATTGCGCCGAGCGCCTCAAGCCCTTTGATGTGCAGATCCACCGGGCGCGGCCCCCACGCGCAGCCGCCGGGCATCGATACCCGGGCTTCCTTGTGCCGCGCCACCAATGGGCCGAGCACATAAAAGCTCGCACGCATGGTCTTCACCAGCTCGTAGGGAGCTTCGTTGTAGCGAGCGTACGCGGTGTCAATCACCAGCTCATGCTCTTTTTCATCCACTTGCGCGCCCAGAATGCGCAACAGATGGGACATGGTACGCACGTCCGCCAGACGCGGCACATTTGTAAAGCGGTACTTGCCCGGGGCAAGCAGCGTCGCGGCAAGAAGCGGCAGCGTGGCATTCTTCGAGCCGGAAATGCGGATTTCGCCTTCGAGCGGTTGGCCGCCCTGAATTACCAATTTATCCAAATTAAGAGGAAAGGCTTTTGAGTTTGCCGCTCTGGCGCAGCAGTTCGCTGGCCGAAGCGAGGGATTGATCGGTGATCTTTGCCCCGGCGATGAGCGCGGCGATGGCCTGAATCCGCTCGTCATCCGACAGGAAGCGGGCCGTCGTCTCTGTTGTGTCACCGTGAGATGATTTGCGGATCGCCAGATGCTGGTCCGCGCGTGATGCAATTTGCGGGAGGTGCGTGATCACCAGCACCTGATGGCGGCGCGACAGATGCGCCAGTGCCTTACCAACCTGATCGGCGACGCGACCCGAAATACCAAGGTCGATTTCGTCGTAGACCATCATCGGATACTCGGCCTTCTCCGAAAGCACGGTCTTGATCGCCAGCGTGACGCGGGACGATTCTCCGCCCGAGGCCACCGCGCCGATGGGAGAAGGCTTGCTGCCCGGATTGGCGGAAAACTGATACTCCACCTTGTCCGCGCCGCTCGAACCGATCTGCTCGGGATCAAACGGCTCGGGCAGCGTCTGCACCGGAACGAGGAATTGCGGCTCGGGAAATCCCAGCGGCCTCAGGGCCGTTACCACGCGCTGCGCAAATTCTCCCGCCGCTGCGTGCCGCCGCCTCGACAGTTCCTGCGCCGAGGCCACCAGCTCCGTGTCCAGCTTTTTTAGCGCCGCCCCGAGATCGTCACACTGCTGTTCAAGGGTCTCGCCTTCTTCCAGCAGAGTTTTCAATTCTCCGGCCCGCGCCAGAATCTGTTCCAGATTCATGCCGTGCTTGCGTCGCAGTTCCCACAAGACCGAGCGCCGCTCGCGCAGCCGCGTCAGTTCGGCGTCATCGAAATTGAGAGTGTCGAGATAGTGCCGCACGTCCCCGGCGATGTCTTTCAAACGCGAAGTAATCTCGGAGAGTTCGTCCGCCACTTGTGCCAGATCGCGATCCGTCTTGACAATCCCCGCTGCAACCATCTTTGCCATTCCCGCCAACCCGACCACCGACGGTTCGGATTCGGAAAGTATACCAAGCAGCCGCGAAGCTTCCGCGGACAACTTCTCCGCGCCTTCAAGTTTGGCCAGCCGCGCTTCCACCTGCTCCTCTTCGCCGGCCTTTAGCCCCAGCCGCTCGATCTCTTCAAGCTGATATTCCAGCAGCGCCCGGTCCTTGCGGTGCGCGCTGAGCGCCGCCTGCGCGGCCACCAGTTCACGCTTCTGCTGGGACCGCAACGCAAACAATCGCGCCATGTTTTGAACATGGGCCTTGTTGTCGCCGAAATCATCGAGAAACTCGAGCTGCAATGCGGGCTTGAACAGTGACTGGTGTTCCCGCTGTCCGTGGAAGTCGCACAGCGCGTCGCGCAATCTTGCCAGCGCATCCTGCGGAAGCGGGTGATCATTCAGCCACGAACGCACTCTGCCCTGCCGGGGAATCTCGCGCCGCAGCAGCAATTCGCCGTCCAGATCGTAATCATCCTTCGAGATCACGCCGCTGAGCAGTTCGGGCCGTTCGAGCACGAACGTGCCTTCAATGACGGCGCGCTCGGCTCCGGCCGCTACGGCGTCTTTCGGCACCCGTTCACCCAGCAGCACATCCAGCGCGCCCAGCACCATGCTCTTACCCGCGCCGGTCTCGCCGGTCAGCACCGTCAGACCGTCGGAGAAGTCCAGCGTGGCGCGCCGCACGAGAAGGTAGTCCCGAATGACAAGTTGGCGAAGCATCTCCCTATCTTCCCAGAACAGCAATTTTGCCCACGGCGGACTTTCCATCGTTGGAGGAGGCCACCAGCAGGTAGATTCCACCGGCCACAAACTCACCGCCGTCGTTCCGTCCGTCCCAGCCGCCGGTGCTGCCCGGATCGGTCATAGCGGCCCAATCCAGTTTGCGTACCAGCCGTCCCGACATGGTCAGAACGCGAAACTCGTCAAAGCGCCCACCCAGCCGTACGGGATCCACCCGCATATGTTGCGAACCGTCGGCGTGGAACGGATTCGGATATGGCCAGAGCGATCCGAGATCACCGCTGCCCGACGAGACAAACGCCGATGTAAACCGCGACAATCCATCTGCCGTTCCGATCCAGATCTCCCCCGTCTCCGGATTGGATGTGATCGCCAGCACATTGTTCGAGACCAGGCCTGACGGATGATCGACGCTGTTCGCCGTCTGGAAGACGTAGATCCAGTTGAAATTCTTATCCAGCACCGCCACGCCGTTATCCGTGCCGAACCACTTATTGTCCTGCGCGTCCACGTGGATGGCATTGACACGGTGTCCCACCGGCAGATCCGCCACGCAAATAAAATGCGTCAGCGTCGGGTCGCCGGGCACGCCGCCCTGCGTGTAATACGCGCCCGAGATGCTGCCTGCCCACATATACCCCTGGTGGTCCACGGTCCAGTCGAGAACTTCCTTGTCGATCGGATCGAAGCAGGTGACGTTGTCCCGCCGTTCGTTGGGCGTGAAGGCGCTCCACTGGTCATCGGTCGTATCCGCTAGCGTGCCGCGCGTGTCCAGCACAAACGTGTATCCGCCATTACGGCCCGAGCCGATCCACAACCTGTCGTAAGGATCCGCGAGCATTCTGCCGACGGCGTAGTAATACGTGGTCGCCTGCAGCGATACCCCGTGAGGCAGGAAGTAAGGCCACGGCGCAGGATTATTGCCGTGCGCCATCCAGCCTCTGGACGCCGCCATCACCGAGTAACCGGTCTTTGTCTCGAGGTTGGAGATAAATACATTGCCGCCGGCGTCCCGCGCCACGTAGGTCTCGACGTAATACTTGCCCTGCGTGGGACTGTCGTTGAGGCCGTTCAGCCGCGGAACCAGTGTGCCGCCCACATTCGCAAATCCCGCCGTGTCCCAGTCGAAATTGTTGAAGTAAGTGATGCTGTCCGAGTGAAACCACGCAACGCCATTGCCCGTCGATCCCGCCCACGTGCCGCCGAAATCATCAAAGGCAAAGCTGGTGGGATGAGCATAGAAAAACGGATGCTGATAGCCTGTGCTGCGGTCGAAGTTCGTCCACGTGTCGCCGTGCCGCACATAGACGCCCGATGTCGATCCGGAGCCGCCCGCCCACAGTTTGCCCTGCGGATCCACTCCCAGCGCCGTAATGAAATTGCCGCCGATGCCCGGCGCGCTGACCGGTGCTCCCCACGGCGTGTTTCCCGGCGAAGCCGAAAGTATTAATCCGCCGCTTCCCTGTCCGCTGTCGCTCATCCCCAGCACAAGCATGCTCACGCCGCTCAAGCGCACCACGGCCACCCGGATCGCGCTGGGAAGACCGTCGCCGGTCGCCTGCCATTGCCCCTGCGGCGCATCCACGTGCCACACGTGGCTGGTTCCGTTGGTATCGCTGACGGCCCAGTGAAAATCCTCGTCGGCAAAATCCACCACGCCCGGCAGGAGCTGCGTCGTCCACACCGTGTCTACCAGGCTTGACACATAGTTCGGCGTAGCAATATTTAGCAGATTCGCCGGATCGGCGTACCCTTGCAGCGCCACAACATTGTTCTCCGGCAGCGAACTGTTCTCGTGGGTGAAGGTGGTCCAGGCCGCCGGCGCATTCAGTTGCGGCAGGCTGAGGGACACACGCGCCAGCCCGGAAGCGGTTCCCGCATAGAGATAGCCGCCCGACACCGCGAGTGACGTGACGCGCGTCTCTCCCGGAAACGTCCCCAAAACCTTTATGGCCTCAAGCACGCGGTAATCATCCACCACCCGGTAATAGGCAAAGCGGTAGATGCCGTTGTTGGCCGCGACAAAAACCTCATCGCCGACGGGAAGAATCGCGTTGATTTCGAAGACGTCATTGGCCAGATCTACCACCTGCCGCACGTCATGGGTCGTCGGATTAATGCGCGTGATCCGCGCATCGCCCAAGCCCGCCCAGACAAAGCCGCGCGCATCCGTCCCCACAGCCACGCATTCGTTCATCGCCAGGCCGCGCGTATTGGTATAGAGATCGAATGTTCCTGAAACCGGATCATAACCGGCCAGGCCACCCGAGGTCGCCGTCCAGACTTTGCCCTGCGACACCACCATATCCACCACGTTGGACGTGGAGGTGAACGTTGTCCACTGAAAAGCCTGCGCGAACAGTAAGGCCGGCAGCAGGCACAGAAGCGCCAGAACTGTGTACTTCATAACAATGTGCTCCTCATCACTCGGCAGAAGGAAGGGACTCTGAAAGCACTCACAAAGGTGTTGCCGTGTCCTCCAGCCGCGTGAGCAGGTGAACCATTTCCAGCGCGGTCAGCGCCGCATCCGCTCCCTTATTCCCTACCTTGCCACCGGCACGTTCATACGCCTGTTCCGGAGTATCCGTCGTCAGCACTCCGAAGGCCACTGGCTTGCCGGATTCCAGGCTTACGCGCAAAATTCCTGTCGCTGCCGCGTGACTGACATACTCAAAGTGCGGCGTCTCCCCACGGATCACCGCCCCGAGGCAAATCACCGCTGAAATATCGAACCGGTTGGCCTGAACCTGCGCTACCAGCGGCAGTTCGAAGGCTCCCGGCACCCATGCGACTTCAATTTGATCTTCTTTAGCTCCCCGCTCCTTCAGCGCGCTCACCGCGCCGTCCAGTAGCGCCCGCGTGACGGTTTCATTGAACCGCGCCACGACAATCGCAAAGCGCAATCCCGATGCATCGAGGGCAAGTGGTGTCGGTTCGCTGAGTTTCACTGGCCCGCCGCAGTTTGCGCAAAATCACCCAGTAGGCCTTCGGCGAATTTCTCTGCACTGAACGGCGCCAGATCTTCCATCCCTTCACCAAATCCCACATAGCGGATCGGAATTCCCAGCCGTTTGGAAATAGAGAGAATGACACCTCCCTTGGCGGTGCCATCGATCTTAGTAAGCACTAACCCGGTCACTGGAGCCACACGCGTGAATTCCAGAGCTTGATTCAAGCCATTCTGTCCCGTTGTGGCATCCAAAACAAGAAGTACTTCGTGCGGTGCTGTCGGTACTTTCTTCTTTAAGACGCGGGAAACCTTTTCCAGTTCCTTCATGAGGTTAACTTTGTTATGCAGGCGTCCAGCGGTATCGATCAGCAACACATCCGCGCTGCGGCTCAAAGCCGCGTCCAGCGCATCGAAAGCCACCGCCGCCGAGTCGGCATTCATCGAACCTGCGATCACCTTAACCCCGGACCGCTCTCCCCAGATCTGAAGCTGTTCAATCGCCGCGGCGCGGAAGGTATCCGCCGCCGCCAGCACTACGGATTTGCCCTGATTCTTGTAGAAATGGGCCAACTTACCGATTGTCGTGGTCTTGCCGGTGCCGTTGACGCCCACCACCAGCATGACATGCGGAGACTGCATGGGAGGAGCGCTGCCTTCCGCCTGCTCCAGCAGGCGGACAATTTGCTGCCGAAGCAGCACGTCCGGGGCCGTCTTGCCGCCATCTTCGCGCCCCGCCTCTTTCAGCCCGGCCAGCAGTTCGCCGGTCGTTTCCACGCCGACATCCGAGGCCAGCAGCACATCCTCAAGTTCCGCCAGCAACTGCGCATCAAGCTTCCGCCCCGAACTGAAGACCGCGGCGATCTTATCGCCCAGCACTTCCCGGGTTTTCTTGAAAGCTTGCTTTACTTTATCGAAAAGGCCCATAATTTCTCTTGGTCAACGCTATCTGCTTCATCAGCTCCCCCTTTCCCTATTTCATGGGGAAAGTCCTTAGACCTCGACGAAGGCGGGGGGCCGGGGGGATGGGGGTGATTATCTCTTAGGGTTCAAGCTGGGCGGTGCCCCACTTCAGCTTGGCGCGCAGCACGTGATAGAAATCGTGTCCCGTTACACTGGCAATCACCGTGGTGTAGGGCGCGCGGCTGACGCGGATCACGTCTCCGCTCTTCAGCGACTTCACATTTTCGCCGTCTGCCGCCAGCACCGAACTCTCGCCTGCGCGAATTTCCAGGGTGCGGTTCGCCGAAATCACCACCGGCCGCATCGTCAGCGTGTGCGGGCTAATCGGAGTGACGATCATCACGCTGAGTGTCGGCTCGAGAATCGGTCCGCCCGCCGAAAGGCTGTACGCCGTGGACCCGGTAGGCGTGGCGACGATCAATCCGTCGCAGCGGTAGGTGGTGACGGGCTTGCCGTCTATGATCACCTGAAGCTGGGTCGTCCGCGAAATCTGCGAGTGGCCGACGGTGATGTCATTCAGCGCCGTGACGATCGGCGGCGCACCGCCGTTCATCTCTGCCTGCAGCATCATCCGCTCTTCCGTCCGGAATTTCTCGTCGAGAATCAGATCCATCGAGGTGTAGAACTCGTCGAGGCCCAGCTCGGTCAAATACCCCAGTCCCGGTCCGAGGTTTACCCCCAGAATCGGAATGCGGCGATCTCCGACCGTACGTGCGGTGCGCAGCAGAGTGCCGTCGCCGCCAAAGCTCAATATCAGCGTGGCCCTGTCGGCAAGCTGCGAAGCAGGAAGGATTTCAGAGGAGGAGAGGTTCAGACCGTTGGAGGCCGCTTCATCCATGACAAACGAGGCCTTGCGCTTGCGCAGTTCGGCGACAACGGTCGGCAGGGATTTGCGGAAGGTGGGCTTGCGGAGGTTGCCCATGATTCCGAGGATCATGTGCGGCGTTCCAGTGCCAGGTTACGACGTTGCCGGACGGTCATCAGAGCGGCCCAAAGCCTCATCGGCCTCTTTGGCGAGCTGCTTGAGCGCCCGCTCTGCCGTCTGGAGTTTCTGTTCACAGAATTTGATCAAACGCTGTCCTTCCTCGAAGGCTTGGAGCGACTGCTCGAGCGGCACGTCTCCGGATTCGAGATTAGACACCAGCTTCTCCAGCCGCTCTAAAGCGGCTTCAAACGACGGCGGCTGTCCGGCCTCGTTCTTTTGCGACTCAGTGGGGCTCATCAAGATTCCCGTTATCGTGAATGTGCTGGATCTGCGCGTCGGCCCGGCCACGGGCAAAAAAGATCGAAACTCCTGCGCCCGGAGTCAGCGCCCGCACGTCCCGCACATACTGTCCATCCCCGTCCCGTACGACCGCATACCCTCTCTCCAGTATAGCTTGCGGATGGAAAAGAGTCAAGAGTTCGCGGACGCGTTCCAGCGAATGTTGTTTGTCTTTCAGCAACCGTGACGAGGCAGCCTCCAGCCGGGAGTGCAAATCATCCAGCCGCTGGGTATTCGCATGCACCAGATTCACCGGCTGACGCAAGGCCCAGTGCCGTGAAAGGGCGTCAAGCCTCTGGCGGAGACTGCGCAATTGCTCCACCCGCCGCGATGCCAGCCGTCGCTTCAACTCGGCGACATAGTCCGCCACATCCTGACAGTCCGGGAGCACCAGTTCCATGGCTGCCGAAGGCGTGGGCGCGCGGACATCCGCCACTAAGTCGGCTACCGTGAAGTCCACTTCATGTCCCACAGCGGAAACCACGGGAATTCGGGATTCGAAAATCGCCCGGGCGACGATTTCTTCATTGAAGGCCCACAAGTCTTCAAGGGAACCGCCTCCCCGCCCCACCACCAGCACATCGGCCAGACCTTCACGGTTGAAGGCGCGAATAGCGGAGGCAATTTCCTGCGCGGCTCCTGTCCCCTGCACTTTGACCGGCGCCAGCACAAGCTGGACGCCAGGCCAACGGCGGGCCGCCACGGTGCGCATATCGTGGAGGGCCGCGCCATCTGCCGAGGTGATCAGGCCTATGGTCTCCGGATACGGAGGCAAAGGCCGTTTGCGTTCCAATTCGAACAGCCCCTCGGCGCGAAGCTTCTGCACAAGCACCTCAAAGGCTCTCTGCAGTTCACCCACACCGGATGGCCGCATCTGCAGCGCAAT
This sequence comes from bacterium, assembly GCA_036504735.1. Classification (NCBI taxonomy): domain Bacteria; species bacterium. The sequence continues at coordinate 315,360 of DASXUQ010000010.1, read as the reverse complement.
GAGCTGATAGCGTCCCGCAGGCTCATAGACCTCAAGGTTGCCCCACACCTGCACTTTCATCCCGTCTTGTGGCTGAAAGGTCAGCCACCCCGCACTCATCTTCCACATCGCACAGGACATCTGTGAGGCGCCATCCTTCAAGGTGAAATAATGGTGTCCTGACGTGTGGCGTTTATAGCCGGAGATCTCGCCTTCCACCCACAAGGCTCCAAAGCCTTCGTGAATTACCCGTTTGATTTCCCGGGTAATTTGAGTGACGGTATAGATCTTTTCCTGCTGGGACATAGCTTTGGGTGGGAACCGCCCGGCAACCGGGCGGTTAAGATCCGTGCAAAACGTGACGTGTACAAAAACGGAAGGGCCTCATCGAAACAAGGCCCGTCCGGCAACCACAGCGGCAGCTTTCAGTCTGTGGTACGAACCACCGTGCCGCAGAACTAACGAATTTTCTTCTTGTGACGATTCTTGCGCAGGCGCTTCTTGCGCTTGTGAGTGGACATCTTGTGGCGCTTGCGCTTCTTTCCACAGGGCAAAAGGCGTTCTCCTTCCGGCAACGCTCCATCACATAACGAAGCGGCCTGGGTTGATTGTTATTTATCGAAATAGGATCGAAATGAGTCTGAAACTCGGACGCGCTATACAGTCCCTGCTTCCTCAAACTTGAGGTCGCTCACCCGCGCGCGAAACTCTGTGGATGGGACGAAGACAACGGAGGGTCTGTCCGGAACGTCAATTTCGTGTATGCCACCCGGCGTCCGTACTTTCCTGCCTTTGCGGTTCACCGGTTTCCACACGCCGAACCTGCGCAATTCCACCCGCTGTCCACTGGCAACCGAATCCATTACCAGACTGAGTAGCCCGTCGACTACCGTCTGGACTTCGAGCTTCGGCATGCCGATCTCATTGGACAGGCGATCAACCAGATCCTGCTTGGTCATGGATATGCCCTCCATCCTGCCGCAGCGGGAACCCTGTTGTCTGCTCACTGTATGTCCGATCGTGGCGGCCCGCACCACCCCGCACCATTACCGCGGGGTATTCAGGTTTATTGGTTAATAATAAGTTCCTGACCGGGATATAGGGTACTTTCGCGGGTCAGGCCATTCCAATGTAAGATTTTGTGCGGATCCTGTCCGTACGTCCGCGCGATGGACCAAACGGTGTCCCCCGGCTGGACGGTGTGCGTGAATCGCTTCGAGTCAACTTTCTTCGCCGCGCTGGCCTCGGCCTTCGGAGCCGGCTCCGGCGTCTGAGCCACTTCCGGCGCACCCTGAATCATGATCTTCAGTTTGCTGCCCGGCAGCACCTTATTCGGATTCGAAATATGGTTCTGGCTCACGATTTCATCGACCGACACGCCCAATTGGCGGCTGATCTGGCCGATGCTCTCGCCCTTATGAACCGTATAGATAATCTCGTGGTTCGCCGGTGCGTTCGTGTTCACCGCCGCAACGGTCCTGGCTTCGCCCGTATCCGTCTTGGAGACCGGTGCCGGCGCTGCCGTCTTCGGTGCTGCCGCGCTCTTCGATACGTCTGCCGCCGCGATCTGCGAAGGCTCCACCTTCGGTTCGACCTTCTGTCCCAGCGGAACGGCCAGTTGCATACCGCCGCGCAACTTCTTGAAATTCACCTTGCGATTTTCCGACAGCGTACGAATCGCGTTCGGCGTCGTGTCGTAGAGTTGCGCAATTTCCGCCAGCGTTTCGCCGCGACGCACCTTGTGAACTCCGGTCTCCGGAATCACGGTGCGGGGCAGCGCAGCCAGGCGACTTTCAAAATCTTTGTCCGCCTTACGGGGCAGACGGACGCGCACCGGAGAGCCTGACGGCGTCACACCCTGCACAAACTCCGGGTTGAGATCCGCCACAGTTTCCGGATCCACTCCGGCGGCCTGAGCGACATGATCCAGCCGATAGCTTCCATTCACCCACACGTCCACACCGCCATACGGAGTCTCAGGACTTAAGGGAGGAAACCCGTACTGGCCGGGATTCTCGCAAATGGCTCGCGTGGCTAGATAAGCCGGAACATAGCTGCGGGTCTGAGCCGGCAGCTTCTTCAAACCAAAATAGTCGCGCGTCCGACTGTGGGCGATCTCACGCTCCACGCGCAATTCGCCGCAATTGTAAGCCGCAAATGCCAGATACCAATCGCCGAACTCATCGTAGAGCTTGCGCAGATACTGGCAGGCCGCGCGAGTGGACTCTTCCACGTGCATGCGCTCATCATACAGACGGCCCACGTCGAGACCATAAATCCGGCCACTGGACGGAATGAACTGCCAGACACCGGCCGCGTGCGCATACGAATACGCTCGGGGATTCAATCCCGATTCGATCATCGCCAAAAACAGAACTTCCTGCGGGATGCCCTCTTCGGCCATGATTGGCCGCAGACGCGGGAACATATAGGCAGCACGTTCCATCCACTTCATCATAACCTTACGGCCACGATTCATGAAGAACGTGATTTGCCCGGCTACCGCGGCATTCATCGTCATGGGGACGTTCGGAAGCTGAGTCCGGTCCGGACGAAGGGTCGCCTGCGGGGCAATCAGATCCGGAGCAGGCTTTTCGGGCAGACTCTCGGTATCGGCCTCATCGGACGGTGCGGACGATTCCAGAATCGCCACCGGGCCGGCGGTAGAAGGCAGATTGTCGATGGACGCAAGGAACGAGTTGTACTTCTTGAGAACCTTGCTTTGCAAATCCAGGACACGCCGGGTCGGCACTTCAATCGAGGCCATGTCCAAACTGCCTAACAGTTCGAGAGCAACCTCATAGTAGTAGGCCGCAGCTTCGTTGTCCTTCCGCTTCTCTTCCGCTTGCGCTTTGTCGAAGGCATCACGCGCAAGGCTCCATTTCTGGCGCTCGGTAAGTTGGCTGTTATCACCAATCGGGCGAGAAGACAGGAGTTGCTTGGTCTCGGACGATGCCGTCGTCGTGGCAGAATGTGCCGCATCAACGCGCGCAGTCAGAAGCAGGGTTGGCACGAGTGCCACGAGGAGAATGAGTGTTGGTCTCATGGAGCTCCGAAGGCTTAGTTAAGGTCTTCGGGCCGGGGGCCGCAGAACCACCCAACCGTCACGGAATCAGTTACTTACCAACGAAACGGGACAAGCGGTCTCCCCCAGAGCCCCATTTCAGTTGAATGTACTTATTTTTTCGTCTCAAATCAACTCAGTTTGCTCAGAGAAAGTTATATATTCCTGCACAATAACTCTCCGCTTGAAGGATACAGAGATCAAGATACACTTAATATATTATTTGTCAAGTCCTTGATCTATCTGAGGTGCAAATTTTTGTGGATTCTTTCCCCGGATTGAAAGTTTGTGAACCTCTTCCCAAACTGCAAAACCTTGCAGTTGTGGGAGGATAGTCTTATATTTCTTGCTTCGTTCAGGAACCCATTATGACCGCACCGGAGATTCACGATCCTATTCTTGCCCGCCATCTGGCCGATGCGCAATCGCGTATCGACGCGGCGTGCCATCGATCCGACCGGGAGCCTTCTGCGATTACTCTCATCGCCGTCACAAAGTTCTTCCCTGCCGAGACAATACGCAAAGCATGTGCCTTAGGTCTTGCACATATTGGCGAAAATCGCGTTCAGGAACTTGTTGATAAATTTGGAGATGGTGAACTCCTCCGGGAGTCCCCTCCACTGGTTGTTCATCTCATCGGTCATCTTCAGTCCAATAAGGTACGCAAAGCGGTGCAGATTGCCGCAACCATCGACAGTGTGGACAGTCTGGAGCTGGCAGAACTCATCGAGCGCGACGCCGCACAAATGGGCAAAAAGCTGCGGATTTTGATTGAAGTCAACACCAGCGGCGAGCCTCAAAAGTACGGCATCTCCCCAGAAAAGGCCATCGAACGGGTTGAACGGATGCTCCCCTTCGATCACTTGGATATCGCTGGCCTCATGACCATCGGACCCAATCTTACCGAAGGAGAGGCCATCCGCCGCAGTTTCCGCTTGCTGCGCGCCACCTTCGAGGACGTGCGCGCAAAACTGAACCCGCCGAACTGGACCGCCCTCTCGATGGGCATGTCCGGCGACTATGAAATAGCCATTGAAGAAGGCGCCACGGAGATCCGCTTGGGAACCGCCTTGTTCGGCCCACGGAGGAACTTATGAGTTTGACCCCGCTCGACGTGTCCAAACACGAGTTTGAACGCTCTTTTCGAGGGTACGATCCCAACGACGTGCAGGCCTTTCTCGAGCGCGTCGCCGATGAAGTCGCCGCCCTGCAGACTCAGGTCAATTCGCTTTCGGAGCAGAACCGCGTACTCGCGGCCAAGCTCGGGGCCTATCAGGACATGGAGCAGGGACTGCGCGATTCCATCGTCGCCACGGAGAAAAGTCTCAAGTCCACGCGCGATCAGGTGGAAATCGAACGGCAGCAGATTCTGCGCGAAGCCAAGCTCGACTCCGACCAGATGAAGCTTGCCACGCAGAATGAGATTACTCACATGCGCGAAGAACTGCGCGCGCTCAAGATCCATCACGATGCCTACGTGAAGCGCCTGCGCTTCCTGCTCAAAGCTCAGACTGAACTGCTCGACCTGCTCGAGGAACAATCGCCCGAAATGCCCCATGACTCAATTGAAAACGCAACTCGCTGAAACCGTCGCCGCCCTGACCCCGCACATCAAGACTCCCCCCGAAATCGGAATTATTCTCGGCACCGGGCTGGGAGGTCTGGCCAAAGAAATCAATAGCGACGCGGTCATTCCCTACGAGCAGATCCCGAACTTCGTGCATTCCACCGTCGAGACCCACGCGGGTAAATTGCACTTCGGCAAACTGGCGGGCAAATCGGTGATGGCCATGCAGGGCCGCTTTCATTATTATGAAGGCTACACCATGCAGCAGATCACCTATCCCGTGCGCGTGATGAAGGCCCTCGGCGTCAAGGTGCTGCTGATCTCCAATGCCTGCGGCTGCGTCAATCCGCTCTACCGCGCCGGCGATCTGATGATCATGGACGATCACATCAATCTGCTGGGTGACAATCCGCTCATCGGCCCCAATCATGACGATCTGGGCCCACGTTTCCCCGACATGAGCGAGCCCTACAGCCGCCGGCTGATTGCCATCGCCGAGCAGGTGGCGATGGATCTGAAGGTCTGGCTGCGCCGCGGAACCTATCTGGCCGTCAGCGGCCCCAATCTGGAGACCCGCGCGGAATACCGCATGATTCGCGCACTCGGCGCGGACGTGGTGGGCATGTCCAGCGTCCCCGAGTGCATCGTCGCCCGCCATGCGGACATGGAAGTCTTCGGCATGTCCATCGTCACCGATGAAGGCTTCGCCGACTGCCTGAAGGTCGCCAATATCGACCACATCCTGAAAACCGCCGCCGAAGCCGAACCCAAGATGACCGCCATCATGAAGGGTGTGATAGAGAGGATGTAGATAAGAACCCAGATCAGTAGCGGCCTTCAAGCGACGCAGGTGCTTTGAGCAAACGAAATGACGAATTCAACTATACCGGCCAGTAGGTTCTTTGACATCTTCGATGGACTTATCATCGATGTTGGTGACCCGAATTGTGTCTTCGGAAGACGCGATGCGGTGCTAAAGAAGCTGATTTGGATGAGCATGTTGGATACGCTGTCGGCTGTTGCGTTCTCTGGTGAGAAGTCGGTCCGAAAACGGTTCACGCGGTTTGTATCCACCTATTGCGCGTGGGGAGATTGTGAACGAGTCAGTCTGCCGCACCTCTTGGTGGTCTTGGAGGCGAATCCGTCTCCCAATTTTGACAAATTGCTTTCCGAAGTAAGATCACGTCTGGGAAAGTGGTTACCTTCGGGAGGTGCTCTGGATCTCGATGCCGATCCGCTTTGCAGCGAACTTGCACCATTGTGGCCGATAAGTTGTTCCGGTTTTCAAGAAACCGTCAATCGCAGAACGTTGGACGACATGCGGCACGTTAGCCTGCTATATGAGTTGCGCTGCAACCTAGTCCATGAGCTGAGATCGCGCGGCCCCGAGTTTCAGGGCGTGGATTGGAAGGACGACTCGCCCGCCTATTGGTACCTCCGCTCGGATGGACCTTGGGAGCTTTCATATCCGGAACTCTTCGTACAAGGTTTATGCCGCAGCGGACTCGCGAATCTTAAGGCGTACTTCGATCGAACTGAGCACAGTACGTTGACCAACTTTGCCCTCGGCCCGTTCTTCATTCCAGAGTTCAACGAGTTATGGCAAACACAGTTGCAAGCCAAGCAAACGCAGTCCTCGCCATAGACCTCTCTGCCTTCCTCGCCAAGTGGAAGATCACGAGCTACGAGTTCTTCGGCTCTGTGATCCGCGAGGACTTCCGACCGGACAGCGATGTGGATATTCTGGTGACATATGCGCCGGACAGTCATCGTACGCTTTCCGATCTGATGCAGATGGACGAGGAACTTGCGGCCATATTCGGTCGCAAAGTAGACATTGTTGAGCGCAAGGCGGTCGAAGAAAGCCCAAATTACATCCGACGGAAGCTTATCCTCGAAGGTGACAAGCGGTTTACGAAGGATGATGCGCGATTGCTCGACATTCTTTTCTACGCCCGTGACATCAGGAGATTCGCGGAGGGTGCAACCGTTGAGTCCTTTGAGTCCGAAGATTCACCATCGCCCGATGCCATCGCCTTCTGTATGTCACAGATTTCCAGACGGGCCGCCACGCTGACCGATGCAACTCGATCGCGTGAGCCAAGAATAGACTGGACAAAGCTTGCGGGGCTGCATGAGCGAATGCAGGATGAGCATTTCAATTTGGACAAGCCCTTCGCATGGGTGTTCTCGACCACCGATGTCCCAAATTTGATTCATCTCATCGAGCCGCTCGTCCCACCGGAAGACTAACCGTAAATGTTCCTCTCCCTCAAGCACGTCACCTATCATGTCACCGACCTGAATAAGGCCCGGGAGTGGTATACCCAAGTGCTCGGCAGAGAACCGGTGTTCAATGCGCCGTTTGCGGTGATCTTTACCGTGGGCGAATGCGGGCTTATGCTTGTACCGTCCGCCGGCCCCGCGCCGCAGCCGGATGATTGGGCCGTGGTCTCCTGGGAAGTGGACGATATTGAAGCAGCGTATCAGCGACTCCTTGCGCTCGGCGCGACCACACGCGCGGAGATTATCACCCGCAACGACGTGCAGCATGCCCGGGTCGCCGACCCCTTCGGCAATGTGCTGGGCCTCATGTCCCGCCCGGCCGATGCGCAGAAGCTGTCGGTGCAGAATCAGCCTTCGGAGAGCGCGTTTAATGTTGCCATTTGCCGCGCCATGGCCGCGCACGAGGACGGCGACGATGTGAGGGGTCCGGACACCCTTGCAGAGATCTTCCTGAATGAAGACTCGCGCAAGGCGGTGATCGACCGCGCCTCGCGCGAGCACATCAAAACCATGGTCACGCCGCCGCTCTACCACTTTCTCCATGCCCGCACCGTGTGGCTGGATGGAGTCTTCACCCGCGCACTGACCGACGGCTTTTCACAGATTGTTTTCCTCGGCGCCGGTTACGACAGCCGCGCCTACCGTTTCCGCGACCGACTTGGGGGAACCCGGGTCTTTGAACTCGATGCGCCCGCCACGCAACAGCGCAAGCGCCGCCAACTCGAACTCGCCGGCATCCCGGTGCCAGAGCGGGTCACCTTCGCCGAAACCGATTTCAAAGAAGGCGCGCTCGATGACGTGCTGCGCCGCGCAGGCTTCAACTCTCGCGCCCGCACGCTCTTCATCTGGGAAGGCGTCACCTATTATCTCCCCGAAGCCACCGCCCGCGCCACGCTCGATTTCGTGGGCACTCATTCGGCGTCCGGCAGTCTGCTCTGCTTCGACTATATGTCCAAAGAACGTAAAACCCACTATACCGGCGAACCGTTTCTCTTCTTTCTCGCCGAGGACCGCGTCGAGCCGTTCCTGCGTGAACACGGCTTCACTCTTCTCGAGCACAGCGCCGGCGATGACATCGCGCGCCGCTACAGCTTGCTTCCCGATGGCCGCAGCACCGGACCGACGCTGCCGGACACGAATTTCGTCGTGGCCGAACACGCCCATAACGTTTCCTGATCCGAAGATACATGCTGAAACCGATTCCCAATAAATTAGATCTGCCGGCCATTGACCGTGAACTGCTGGCCTTCTGGAAGCAGGAACACATTTTCGAGCAGTCGGTCGCCAAGCCCGCGCCCCTCGGAGATTTCGTATTTTACGACGGCCCTCCCGGAACCAACGGCGTGCCCCACGTCGGGCATATGATGCAGTCAGCCCTCAAGGATCTGTGGCCGCGCTTCAAGACCATGCAGGGCTTCCGCGTGCTGCGCAAAGCCGGGTGGGATACCCACGGCCTGCCCGTGGAGATGACCGCCGAAAAGGCATTGGGCATTTCTTCCAAGGCTGAAATTGCGGAAAAGATCGGCGAGCAGCGCTTCATCGACGAGTGCCGCAAAACCGTCTTCCGCTACAAGGAACTCTGGGAAACGGCCATCAGCAAACTGGGCCGCTTCGTGGATCTCGAGCACGCCTACGCCACCTATCAGCCGTACTACATTCAGTCCGATTGGTGGACACTCAAGCAGGCATGGGATCTCGAGCTGCAGGGCGAAGCCCGGGAGCGCGCCCTCAAACTGGAGCAGTCTCCTCGTTACCTGTATCGCGATTACCGCGTGATGGCCTACTCCCCGCGCACAGGAACAACCCTTTCCAATTTCGAAGTCGCGCAGGGCTATCAGGATGTCACCGACCTCACGCTCTATGTGAAATTCCGCGTCAAGGGCGAAGCCAATACCTATCTCACCGCATGGACCACGACTCCGTGGACGCTGCTATCCAATCTCGCAGTCGCCGTCGGCCCCGACATTGAGTATGTGACGGTAGAACTGCTGGAAGATTGCGAAGCAGGCAGGTCCGGCGACAAACTGATTCTCGCTCAGGCAAGGCATCACGCCATCGCGCCGATGCTCGGCAAGCACCATCTGGTCGGACATCATCTGGGCCGAGAGCTTGCGGGAATGCCCTACGAGCCCATGTGGGAGTGGCTGCCCGCCGATCATGAAACCGCCATGCGCGTTATCGCCGATGAGTATGTGACCACCGAAGACGGTACGGGACTTGTCCATCTGGCCTATTATGGCGAAGATGACTTCCGCATCCTGCGCAAGAACGGCGTGCCGCTGGTGCTGGCCGTCAACAGCGATGGCCGCGTCGCCGACTTCGTGACGCCCTTCGCCGGGCGCTGGTTCCGCGAGGAAGGTCTTGATGTCGACATCCTCAAGGCCCTCAAAGCAAAGAATCTGCTGATCGGCAAAGAGAAGTACACTCACAGCTACCCGTTCGACTACCGCACGGGCATGCCGCTGATGTATTTCCCCCGCCCCGCCTGGTTCATCCGCATGACCGCGCTGCGCGACATGATGCTCGAAGCCAACAGCCTCATCGGCTGGAAACCGGAGCATATCCGCGATGGCCGCTTCGGCAACTGGCTGGAAAATATTTCCGATTGGAACGTCACCCGCGAGCGCTACTGGGGAAGCCCGCTTCCCGTCTGGCAGACCGAGGATGGCAGCGAATCCGTCTGTATCGAGAGCATGGCCGAGCTTGAAGCTCTGGTCAAGAAGTCCGGCGGCACGCTGCCCCCTGACTTCGATGCCCACAAGCCGCAGATTGACCAGATCGTGCTGAAAAGTTCCGCTGGCCGCGACATGTTCCGCGAGAACTTCGTGCTCGACAGTTGGTTCAATGCCGGCCTCATGCCCTGGGGACAGTTCGGTTTTCCCGCCGAGCCCGGCAGCAGTGAACAGTTCCGCGCGCAATATCCGGCGGACTTCATCTGTGAAGGCCTCGACCAGACCCGTGGCTGGTTCTACACCCTGCTCGCCACGTCCTGCCTGATATCCAAGGCGCAGCTCGAAAAGGCAAAGAGATCCGGCAATGCCGCCGATGAACGCTACTGGTCCGATCCCCGCAACTGGTCCTCCTACAAGAACGTGATCTGCACCGAACTGGTGCTCGACCACGAAGGCCGTAAGATGTCCAAGTCCGTCGGCAATGTCGTGGATCCCTTGGGTCTGTTCGATAAATTCGGCGCCGATCCCGTGCGCTGGATCTTCTATTCGAGCAATCCGTGGAACGCCAAGCGCTTCGGCGAGGAGGAGATCGGCGACGCGATCCGCGCCGTCATTCTGCCCTACTGGAATTCCTATTCGTTCTTCGTGACCTATGCGCTGATCGACAACTATCAGCCGGGAGCCACGGGCAGCACCAGGCCCACGCTGATGGACCGCTGGATCGTCTCCGAATATCACCGCATGGTGGCCGATGTCACCGCGGCGCTGGAGATCTACGACGTCGCCACGGCGGCCACGGCGATTTCGCATTTCCTCGACTTGCTGACCAACTGGTACATCCGCCGCTCGCGCCGCCGCTTCTGGAAGTCCGAAAGTGACACCGACAAGGCCACGGCCTACGCCACGCTCTACGAGATCCTGTCCGGGCTGACCCATGTGCTGGCCCCCTTCCTGCCCTTCCTGAGCGAGCACATCTATCAGAATCTCGTGCGCGGCCTGAACCCCGCTGCACCTCAGAGCGTGCATCTTGCATCCTTCCCGGTCTCCGATACCACCAAACGGGACACCACGCTCGAAACACAGATGGACCGCGTGATGGAAGCCTTGACCCTTGCCCGCGCCCTACGCCAGGAGCGTAACCTCAAAGTCCGACAGCCACTTGCCAGCATGGTCTGGGTGGTCCCGGATGCCTCCACCGAAGAAGAACTGGCACCGTTCTTGCAGATTATCGCCGATGAATTAAATGTAAAATCGGTGAAACTGCGGCACGATGACAGGGACCTTGTGACTCGCAGCGTCACCGCCAACTTCAAGGTGCTCGGCAAACGGGTCGGAGGTCGTATGCAGTACGTCGCAAAGGCAATTGCTGCCCTGTCTGATGAACAGATTCAGGCGATTGAAATGGGTGGAACGTTCCAGTTCGAAGAGTTCGACCTGACGCGCGATGACATGCTCATTCGCCGCACCGAGCGTCCCGGTCTGGCCCTCAAATCCGATGGCTACATGACCGTCGCGCTCGACACGGAAGTCACCGAGGAGCTGGAAGCCGAAGGCCTGGCTCGGGAAGTGGTTCACCACATTCAGAACCTCCGCAAGCAGTCGGGCTTCGACATCACCGACCGCATCACGGTGGAACTGTCGACCGAATCTCCGCGGCTGAATGACGCCTTGAAGGCCTATCGCGACTACGTGTGTCGCGAAACTTTGGCCCGCCGGTTTGAGTTTAAAGATGTTGTAGACGGTGTGAAACTGGATTCGAACGGACATTCCTTGACCGTTTCCATCCATCGCAGTTCAGAGTGTTAAAGACAGAAAACGGTACCGAACCATAACGGAAGCGCCATGTCGGCAAAACCCGCGAACAAAGCCAAATCGGCAAAAAACAGCCCGCCTCCGACCCCGCAGGGTAACTGGCCCTCCGGAGAAAAGCCGCAGTTCTACTCTCCCGAATGGAAAGAGTACTTCCGCGATATTATCATGCGCAGGCGCAAGGATATTCTCCGCGAGCTGAATTATCTCCGTGAAACATCAATGGACTCCACTATTGATCAGTATTCCGGCGACAATTCCACCTATAGTTATCACATGGCGGACCAGGGGACGGACGCTCAGGAGCGGGAAAAAGCGTTCCTGTTCGCCAGCCGTGAGGGCAAAATGCTGCGGCTTCTGGATCAGGCCATCGAACGGATTGAGGCTGGAACCTACGGGTACTGTCAGGAAACCGGCGACCCCATCGAATTCAAGCGCCTTGAGGCGATTCCCCACGCCCGGCTCTCCATCGCGGCCAAGAAGAAGCACGAAGAAGACAATACCCCGCCCGAATGATCACTCCCTCTTCGGATTCGTTGTTAACCCCCGGGGAAACATCCGCACGCGCCAAAGTCTGGCCGTGGTTCGCCGGAGTCGTGGCTCTGGTGACCCTTGATCAGGTAACCAAGATTCTCGTTCGGGAATACCTGCAGCTTGGGCACCCGGTCCCACTTATCGGTGAGAGCCTCGTCCGGCTCACGTATGTCCTGAACCCCGGAATAGCCTTTGGTCTCGAGATCTTCGGCATTCGCTCGCTGCTGATTTTCGGCTGGCTGGCCGCGGTGATCCTGACCGTCTATCTGTACCGGCTCGCGCGTCACAAAGATGCCTTGCGCTGGCCGGTCATGCTGTTTCTGGCCGGAGCCATTGGCAACTCCATCGACCGGCTTCTGTTCAGTCAGGTCACAGACTTCGTGGACGTCGACATGCCGGATTTCATCATGGAACGGTTTGCCGTGTTTAACGTGGCCGATTCCTGCGTCACCGTTGGCATTGTCATTCTGGCCATTATTGTCCTTTTCGGACAGCGCAAAGTTGAGGAACGGCCAGCCCTCACCCCTGCCGCCGGACTTTCCGGCGCTGAAGAGCCATCATCCTGGGCAGACAACTCCAGTAACGGAGAATCTACAAGTAATTCCCAACGTAATGCCCAATCCTCCAGCCAACCCGGCTCCCTTCCTTCTGACGACCGCCCCGGCACAACAACGGGTGCGGATTGACCGCTTCCTTCAGCAGGCACTCCCGTCGATCTCCCGGCATAAGGTCCATGAACTGATTGACGCCGGCCTTGTGTTCGTGCAGGGCAAAGTGCCCAAGAAGTCCTATAAGGTTGGCCCCGACGAACGTATCGAGATTTTTTTCCGCGATCAGCCCCCCTCCGACGTCCGACCTGAAGACCTCCCGCTCGAATTTGTGTACGAAGATGACTATTTGCTGGTGGTGAATAAGCCGCAAGGAATGGTCACCCATCCCGCTCATGGCCACTTCAGCGGGACCTTAGTCAACGGCCTGATGCATCATCTCGGCATGGATGATGCCGGACCCACCATCCGCCCCGGAATCGTCCATCGTCTTGACAAGGGCACGTCCGGCCTTCTCGTTGTGGCAAAGAACGACAATGTACATCGCAAACTGACCGAACAGTTTTCGGCACGCACGGTGCGCAGAATGTACATGGCCCTCGTATGGGGGCGGTTTCAAGTCTCCGACGGCATTGTCGATGCCCCGCTCGCGAGGCATCCCGGCGACCGTAAACGCATCGCGGTTGCCCGGCATGGAGGCAAGACTGCCATCACGACCTTCCACGTTGTCGAAACATTCAGGGACACCACGCTTCTTTCTCTCCGGTTGAAAACGGGACGTACCCATCAAATCCGTGCTCATATGGAGTTCGAAGGCCATCCTCTGTTCGGGGATGTCACCTACGGCGGGCGGCATAAACGGCTGACCACCATGGCCGGAGCACGCCGGAAGTTCTACACGGAATTGCTGGAGAATATCGACGAAGCCGCACTCCATGCCCAGACCCTCGGCTTTCTTCACCCGGTTACAGGTGAGGATCTGGAATTCTCAGTGCCGCCTCCCGCCAATCTCACGAAGATCGTGGACTTACTACGTGAAGATGCGTACAAAAACCTTGACAATGATTGACAAAAGGACTATATTAGCGGTTTCTTGATGCGGTGTAAGGCCCATATTTCGAAAAGTTTCCCATGAAATCTATTCGCGGTCGCCTGATTCTTGTTCTAATCCTGATTGGACTTGGGGTCTATTACCTCTATCCGACGGTAAAATACCACCAACTGTCCCAACAGGAACAAAAGACCTTAGTCCAACTTTCTAACCTCTCTGGGATACCTCTCGATAGCCTCGCGGCGAACATTTATCGAGATGATGTGGACTACCGCTCCCAGATCGAGTCCTCGAGCCTTCCTCCGGAGCAGAAATCGGAGGCTCTGCAGAAGCTTGACTTCATGCGCGGAGAATTCGCTCAGGATATCAAGGATTACCGCCCCAGAGCCATTAAGCTCGGTCTGGATCTTCAGGGCGGCATGTATCTCGTGCTTGAGGTGGATATTGTCAAGATGCTGGACAATATCGCCAAGGGTAAGGATGATGCCTACGACCGGCTCCTCACGGAGTTGCGGTCCCGCACCCAGGGCACTGATGTGGACGTGTTCGACGTGTTGAAGCAGATTGCCTCGCGCGACCACACGTCACTGAACCGCTATTGGGGCGACCCCGGTCAGAGTGATGCGGCTGTGATCACCGCCTTGTCCAAGGCCGCGGAAGATGCCGTAGACCGCTCGCTGCAGATCCTTCGCAATCGCATTGACCAGTTCGGTGTTTCCGAACCCTCCATTGCCAAGTCCGGCAACCGCCGCATCATTCTTGAGCTCCCCGGTGTCAAAGACCCGCAACGCGCGCTCGACCTCGTCGGCCGAACGGCATTGTTGGAGTTCAAGATTGTTCTCGATCCCGACCGCGCGCGTGACATCCTCACCAAGCTTGATCAGGGGATCGCCGCCCGTCAGGCCGGCGCTCCGCTGGACACCGTTGCCGCGAAAAAAGATTCCTCCGCTCTGGCCGCCGTTAAGACCGCAGGCGACACATCCAAGCTTGCGTCTTCCGATGCCGCCAAGAAGGATTCCGGCGCCACCGAGGCCAGCAAGCTCTTCAGTGAGACGGCCGGCGATACGGCAGTTTCCAACGACACGACCAGCCGCGCACATCCGCTGCTGTCGCTGTTCGTCGGCGGCTCCAACAACATCGTGGTCCCCCCGGAAAACAAGAGCCGCGTCGTGCGTCTGCTCAGTAGCCGTGAATATCAGAAGCTGATTCCCAGCGACGTACAGTTCATCTGGTCCGCCAAGGCCGTGCCCGAACGGCAGTCCGGTAAGGAAGAATGGGTGCTGTATCTGGTGAAGAAGCAGGCCGAAATGAACGGCTCGACGCTGGAAGACGCGCAGGCCAGCATCGGTTCGGGCTACGATCCCGAGCAGGCCGGCAAGCCCGTCGTCACGCTGAAGTTCAACCGTGACGGTGGCCGCATCTTCGCCCGCGTCACCGGCGCTAATGTCGGCAAGCGCATGGCCATTGACCTTGATGACAAGGTTTACATGGCTCCCAATATCAAGGATAAGATCTCCGGCGGTAGCGCCATTATTACCGGTCTGGCGGACATGTCGGAAGCGCAGGAAATCGGCATCGTGCTGCGTTCCGGCGCCCTGCCTGCCCCGGTCCACGTCGTCGAAGAACGCACGGTGGGTCCGTCTCTCGGACGTGACTCCATCGCGGCGGGCCAGTTGTGTCTGTTCCTCGCGTTTATCTCCGTCGCACTGTTTATGGGCTGGTACTATCGCCTGTCCGGCGGTCTTGCCGACCTGGCGATGGTGATCAACGTGTTCCTGCAGCTTGCGATTCTCGCCATGTTCCAGTTCACGCTCACCATGCCGGGTATTGCGGGTATCATTTTGACCATC